>JASFJP010000271.1:0-6589 GCA_050121225.1 Desulfobacterales bacterium | reverse complement strand
AATTTTACCTTTATATCCCGAAGAGTTAAGAGAGCTCAGCTGATTAGTCCCCATGGAGGTAAAACGGTTTGACGCACCAAAAATAGCAATGCTTTTTGGATTCACGATGGGATAAAGGGGACTTTCTTTAATTGAGGCCGACATGGATATCCTTTAGATCCATCAATCAAAAATGATCGATCATTATTTAAGAACTCATGATAACCAGGGCATCCACAGCTACGACGCGCCCGTCCGGAATAATCATCATGGGATTTACATCAATCTCTGCTATACTTTCGTATTTCAGACCGATTTCTGCCAATGCGATCAAGGAGCTGCATAGGGTCTTTTGATCCGCAGGTGCCTGACCCCTGAAGGCTTCCAATATGGCTCTGGACCGTATCTCCGAAATCATATCCAGGGCATCAATCTCGTCGATGGGAGCCACGCGAAATGCCGTATCGTTTAACACCTCCGTCAAGATGCCGCCAAGACCAAACATTACACATGGACCGAATTGTGGATCGCGGTTCAACCCCATCACAAGTTCTCGTTGGCCTGAAATCATCTCCTGAACCAGGATACCGTCCAGGTCGCTATTGACCAATCCGGAAATTTTCTGAAAAGCGCTTTTTACACCGGATTGGTCCTTGATACCCAGCTCGATCACCCCAGATTCACTTTTATGCATCAGCTGCGGCGAACATGCTTTCAGGGCAACGGGATAACCGATGGTTTCCGCAGCAGAGACAGCGTCTTCGGGACTAGTTGCCAGTGCTTCCTTGGTAATCGGGATACCGTAGGCGTTGAGCAATTGTTTCGATTCGTATTCGGATAACGCCTTTTGCCCTTTGTCAAGCGCAACATTGATTAAATCCATGGTCCTTTTCCTTGTTCAGTGAATTCACTAAAAAATCTGAGGTCCGGTCGACAGGGGCAGAAAACGTTTTTCCGTATTGCCCCTGCGGCATACACTGTTTTGCGGGCCAATATCGTCTTGTGTGGGTCAGTGGTCAACTCTGCCACCTTCAGGATTTCAGACAATATGTGGTTTCATTGCCATCGGTTCTTCGTAATACCTTTCCCTCTTCCTCTAAATACTTCAAATGCGAAAGCGCTTCTCCGGTGGCAAACCATTTCTGGGCCACTGGAAATTGGTCCCAGCTCTCACACACAATATCCCAGGTCATCAGTGACGCAATCTGATATGCGCTCATGGGCGCTTGCGCCAGGATCGAAAGCACTTCATCTAATCGATTGTTATGATGGTTTTTAAGCTCCTCAATTCGTTGCTTATGGTTTTTAATGAGCCGGCGATGTCCCGGCAAGACGAGATCGACTTCCAATTGATAAACTTTATCGAGACTTTCAAGATAGCTTTTAAGGGGATTTTGATCATCCGACCAGCATTGAATGTTGGGTGTGATATCAATAAGAATATGATCTCCGGAGATAAGGATTTTTTTATCAGATTCATACAGGCAGATATGCCCCATAGTATGCCCTGGGGTTGCCACACAATTGAATATATATTGCCCACACCGGATCTGATCGCCATCTTCCAAAATGCTCAATGTCGGAATCCAATCCGATGCATATTTATTGGCGGGATGCTCAGCCACCGCAGCTCTCATTTCTTCCTCGGGGAATCCTTGTTGGCCGGCGAATTCGATCATGGGTTCAAATCCCTCCCACGATTCAACGATTTCTTTATCAGGTCGGCTAAAAAAGATCTTCGTGGAATCGCTGACGAGCTTGGTAACGAGGCCGAAATGATCGGCATGCAGATGAGTAACAAAAATATCTGACTTATCGAGATCAATTTCGAGCTTCTCCAACCCGGTTCGCATCGCCTCCAGGCATTCCGATCGATTTAGCCCCGTATCAATTATCAAACTTCGGCGGGAGTCCTTAATAATATAGGAATTCAGGTACTTCAAAGGGCTTTCAGGTAGCGGAATTTGAATTCGAAATAGATCAGGCTGGATCTCTTCACACATGATCATATACTCCTAATTCGCAAAAATTGATTTACGGTACTATAAACAAAATTAAGGTCGCTATTATTTTCAGGTCAAACGGTCTGTTTGAGAACGACTTTTAGCGGTTTTTGCCCAAGGCGCTTAGCGAAATGCAGCGTCAAAATTGAAACTGTCTGAGTCCCGAGCGACAGCGAGGTCGAGTTTTTCAATTTTAGCGCAGTGAGCTTAGCGCATTCAAAAATCGCTAATCCCAGTGAACAAACAGACCGTTTGACCTGGGCTCTACCTTATTATCGTATATAGGTCCGTTGATTTATAAGGGTAAGCAACCAGCTGTTAAAAACCAGCACTCAGCCACCAGTAGGTTGAAGCTAAAGATGTTGGATTATTTGATTCCCTATTAAAAGTCAACTGTTGATACGTGCTGTACAAAAGCAATTAAAATAACGCCAAGTAATTGTAACAATGCATACAATTAGCCACAAATCATCGTAAAGTTAATGCTGCAGGGATTCTCGGGCCACCCGGGCTTCGGTTGATTCGGGATATTTATTACAGATTAACTGCAAACACTTTTGTCCCTTCTGGACCATTCCTTTTTCGCCGTAAGCCGTTGCAAGCTTTAACAAGGCCGTGGGGATTCCCGGAGAGTTAGGGACCTTTTTGAGTAACAGCGTTAATATGGTTACTGCGTTTTCAATATGGCCGGTTGTAGAAAAAATTGAACTGAGTTGAACATAAAGCTGGGGGGAAAGTCGGGGATGACGTGTATGACGAATGTATTCCCGATAGATTTTGTGGGCGGTCTCATATGTGCTATAGCTGCGGCTGAGCTGAAATATGAGCTTTTTAGCCGTTTCATGGTATTTGTAATTTTCTGGATCCAACTTGTAAATATTGAAAAGATGGGTTAACGCATCAACATTCTCCGGATCCTTTTCCAGAATGTGTTCGAGCAATTCGCGCCCACCTTCCATATCGAGTTCGGCAATATGCTGTAATGCCTTTTCCATTAAAGGCGATATTTCATCTACCGAAGGTTTATCAAACATTTCTCTGTTGATTACCGCCGGAAATTTTAAACTGATAAAGCCAAAAACCGCGCCTCCTATCAGACCACCAATATGGGCAACGTACGCCACATAGCGGTCGTTTCCAAAAAACAGCTGAAATAACTCATTACCTATCCAAATCGGCAGAAGGATAATAGCCGGAATTTTTAAATAATTGAAATAAAATCCTAAAGAATAGAATATTTTGACATTTTTGCGGCCGTACAAAACTGCAAATGCACCCATTAATCCTGCAACTGCCCCGGAAGCCCCGACGACCGGAATCGTGCTCGCCGTATTAATCAACCCAAAAAACCATGCGGCTATCAGCCCACCCGCGACATAAAGAGTGGAAAACAACCACCGTCCCAAACCCATTTCCAGCATAGAACCCACAATCCAGAGAAAGATCATATTGCCGATCAGATGACCCATGCTGCCGTGCAGAAACATATAGGTGATCGAGGTTAAAACCGATTTATAAGCAGGACGAAATCCGTATTTAAGCGATATTATCTGCTCCTGTTTATGGTCATACCCGGTTCTTAGAAGCTTCCATTGAGCAAAATAGGGATTAGAAGGAGTGATAATCTCCTCATTTTTAAGTTTTTTAATAAATTGGTAATCCCTCTCCAACTCCAGGTAAAAACGCACCATCGTATCCTCATCGAGATCTCCGGTTGCAAACGAGGCAATCGGTTCCGAACGTCCGTTCTCAAGATATAGGATGTAATGAGGAACTTCGATGCTACCCAATCCGGATACAAAATAATACTCCGAAGTTTCGTAATGTCTTTGCGTTTCGTCCAGTTGGAAGAGGAAAAAGACTAGACAATTCAGCAAGATGATCCCGATGGTGATGATCGGAGGGTTGCGCCAGCTGGTTTTACCTGTCAGTGGAATAATGAACATGATGGCAATTTGATCGTTTTAAGGTTCAACGCTCACTGTTCAGGGTTAGAATGCTTTTTCTTTAGAAATTAGCTCCAAGGCCATTTGAAATTTATAATTTTTTATACTCGAGCAGTTTTTCTTCTTTTCCTCCTTGGAATTTGCAAGGAAAGAAGTAGATTCGAGACGAATTTCGGAGCACTGTATCTCGTTCTTATGAACCCTGAACCAATAACTCTTAATGGTCTCAACATCTACATATATCGCCCACCGAGATGAGCAACTTAAGAGAATTCGGATTAATACCTGAACCACTGAACCCTTTAACGCTACCTTTCTTCTATGGGGACATATTGGGTTTCATTGGGTCCCGTATAAATCTGCCTGGGACGGCTTAGCTTCCATTTAGGGTCATCCATCGCCTCCTTCCATTGAGCAATCCATCCCGGCAAACGCCCGATGGCGAACATGACTGTAAACATATTCGTTGGAATTCCAATGGCACGCAGGACAATTCCGCTGTAAAAGTCGATGTTGGGATAAAGATTATGTTCAATAAAGTAATCATCGTTCAGGGCAATTTCTTCCAGTTCTTTGGCGACATCCAGCAATGGATCCGTGATGCGCAGCTTTTCTAACAACGTATCGCACATTTTTTTCATAATTTTCATTCGCGGATCAAAGGTTTTGTAGACCCGATGCCCGAATCCCATCAACCGGAATGGATCCTTTTTATCCTTGGCTCGCTCAATAGTCCGTTTCATATTTTTGTTTTCGGCAATCTCCGTTAGCATTTCAATAACGGCCTGATTGGCTCCTCCGTGCAAGGGGCCCCATAAAGCTGCAATTCCGGCGGAAATTGCAGCATAAAGTGTAACCCGGGCACTTCCAACCATGCGCACGGCGGACGTGGAACAGTTTTGTTCATGGTCGGCATGAAGAATCCAAAAGACATTGAGGGCTTTCACAACATCCGAATCGATCTCATAGGGTCGCACTGGTGAATCGAACATCATGTTCAGAAAGTTGGCGCAGTAAGCGAGATCAGGACGGGGGTACACCACCCTGTGCCCACGTGATATTTTATAGGACACAGCGGCCATGGTTCGAACTTTCGACAGTAGCCGTGTCATTGTTATATTAATTTCTTCTTCCAAAGTTTGCAGCTCCGGATAGAAACTTCTCAAGGCATTGACCATCCCTGAAAGAATTCCCATGGGGTGCGAAGACCGGGGAAAATTCTCGTAAAATGCTCTCATATCCTCATGCACGAGGGAATTATCGTTCAATAAAACGGAAAATTGGGTGAGTTCCGTTTGGCTGGGTAGTCTGCCATTGATTAGGAGATAAGCGGTTTCTATAAATATGGAATGCTCCGCCAGCTGCTCAACTGGAATTCCGCGATAGCGTAAAATCCCCTTTTCTCCATCCATAAACGTAATGGAACTTGTGCAGCTGCCAGTGTTGGCAAATCCGGGATCAAGGGTAATCAACCCAGAGTCCTGCCGGAGTTTGGTTATGTCAATAGCCAATTCTCCTTCTGAGCCTACAATCAAGGGTAGTTCATATTCCTTTTCTCCGTAAATTAATCGCACATACTCTGTCATGTTTTTTCTCTCTTTCTTTTTATGTTTTTTACCGGTAGGTTGTATTTTCTCATCCATGATCGTTTACTTGTCAAGTATGTCGTGATAATTCAAAATAGCATATTTTTATTTACATTTCCATTTTGCGAATAATCTTAGTTTGGTGCAAGATATTTGCCGGCACCCTGATCATCTTTTGGGGAATACCTAGTCCATCTTCAACGAATCAATTCATCTTCGATAATTAGGGGAGGTCATCATGTCCTTTAAAGCAAACCTGCTAAAAAAAATTGAAATCGATAATTTAGCCCACAAGGTGATCAACTCCATCGGACCGCCGGATAGTGGACAGAAAATTGACAAAGACGCGATGCGCCATTTATTGGAAATGAGTGCATATACCTATCAAAAAGAACGCGATCTTGATCTATATGTAGAAAAAGCTGATGAGGGGCAAAGTAAAATTCTAGTGCTGGATAATGAGTTGCCAATCTATAAGACCACGATAGAAGATGTCGTCATGCGTAAAAGCCCTTACATAAAAGAAATGGCAAATATTCGAAATATTATAAAAATTTTGAAAGATTCGGATGTTAAAATCAGCCGCAAAGCGGAATCTGTCATTGCGGTTCAAAAAGAATGCATCGATCCGTTAGATCTCTCATTTGATGAGTCCGATATTGAAGCCATCGCAAAAGATGGTGAAGCATCTTTAGACAACGATTATGCAGATGGTATCATAGAAAGCCTCACATTATTTGCAGAACTGCTGGGTTATAAAAAACCACCCAAAGTCTTCGCTGTCCGACATCACCAAATTTTTGGTGCCCTTTTTGAAAAGGACGCTGGTGAAGTCTTGTACGGGCCAATGGTGATCGTCAGCCTTATGGACAATTCTATACAATTGATTGACGAACAAATCAGTAGTTTGGATAAAGATAAGATGCAATACTATCAACAGGTGGTCCAGGGAAAGGAAAAAGCTTCCATTAAAGGCAGCGCGGTTTTCAAATATCTCAAGAAAGCAGTTCTGGCAAACAAGTTAGGATAACAGTTCAGAGACTCAGGATTCCGGGCTCAGAGGTTAACGTCAAAT
>JASFJP010000270.1:0-6618 GCA_050121225.1 Desulfobacterales bacterium | reverse complement strand
GAGCCTTGATTAATGATCCTGACATTGTTTTAGCCGATGAACCCACTGGAAATTTAGACAGCAGCAACAGCCAAATCGTCGTCGAGCTGCTGTCCGAACTGAATCGCAAATGGAAACGGACAGTCATCATAGCAACGCATAGTAGTTTGGCAGATGGTTTGGCGACCTTCAAACTTTATCTGAAGGACGGAGCGCTCCTAGATCCCTCATGCGACACATAGCCTTTTTCTTCCGATTCTTTGTTTGGTTCAGTTTGCGCAATATGCGAAAGCATCCGGTTCGAGCGTTGACTGTGCTTGTGGGGATCGCTCTGGGGGCTGCGGTGTTTACGAGTGTGAGGCTTTCAATTCATGCTTCGCTGGATTCGTTTACGCGCAGCATGGCGGTGATTGCCGGCCGTGCCGATCGGGTGGTGTTGCGGCCGGGCGGGCATGTCCCCGAAGGCTTGGTGCCTCTGCTGTTGAGACAATCGTCTGTTGAACGTGTATCCCCATTGTTGACCACCTACATCAGACCCGCCTCTAAGGACGCCGACCCTTTTCTCCTAATCGGATTTGACCCTATTTTGGACCGATTCTTCCGAGACTGGCAAATAGAGGATTCAAGCAGTCAACGTGCCTCCTGGCTAAAAATGGTAAAAGATCCATACACCCTGATAATAGGGAGGTCACTTGCAATCAAATTAAAACGCAAACCAAATGACGTTATCACCATTGAGCATGCCCGGCAAAACTCTGACTTTCGAGTTGTGGGAACATTGTTGCCGGAAGGTCTGGCTTTGGTAGAGGGTGGCCTGGTGGCCCTAACCGATATCGCGACGTTTCAGGAGTTCACACATCTTTATGGATTGGTGGACAGAATTGATGTGGCCTTTAAACCGAATACTTCAGCTGAGGATTTTGAAAAGATTAAAAATCTGCTTCCTAAAAGCGTTGTCTTGAGCTCCCCGTCTGCAACTAAAAAGAGCGGGCAGGCGATGATACGGGCCTATCAGCTAAATCTCTCAATACTGAGCTTTGCGTCTTTGTTCGTGGGAATGTTTCTGGTCTACAGCCTGGTGGCACTGAACGCAGCCTCACGGCGCCACGAGTTGGCTATTCTGCGCTCCACCGGCGCTTCGGCAAATCTTCTCTTCTTGGTGTTTCTAACAGAGGGGGCGCTCTTTGGAATCGGTGGTTGGATTACAGCCATGCCGATCAGCAGTTTCCTAGTTAAATACCTTCTCCATGGTGTCAGCCAGACCATTTCCACTCTTTTTGTCCGGGTCCAGGTGGATACGCTCTCTTTTAGCACGTGGGAAATATTATTGAGTCTTGCCGTAACGGTGCTGATTTCCTTAGCAGCCGCCCTGCAGCCTGCTCGAGAGGCGATGCTGGTGTCACCCAAAGAAGCTCTTGAAATCTCTCAGCACGGCATGCAGCCGAGAACATCACCACACAAACTTGCTCTGGGGGGGGTGATGTGCATCTTACTGGTGCTGCCTCTATCTCAGCTTCCCGGAGTGTTGGGCGTTCCTCTTCCGGGCTATTTCGCAATATTATGCCTTTTTGTCGGATTTTCTCTGCTGTCCCCCTGGATATTGACACGAATGGGGTCTGCGCTTTCACCGTTAGTTCGACGTGTCGCCGGCATATCCGCATATTTGGCCGGAAGGTACGTTCGGGATAGCGGGACCCGGACAGCTGTGTCCGTGGGAGCGCTTATCACTGCGGTAGCCTTATTTGCATCACTTGTGATCATGATCTTCAGCTTTCGTCGAACCGTTGAACTCTGGACTTACCAGACGGTTAGTGGGGATTTGTTTTTGACGACAAAACTAAATGAGATCAACCAATTTCGACATCCCTTGTCCAACGAGGTAGCAGCCTGGTTTAAATCTTTGGAATCAGACGTTGAAGCGGTGCCCAATCGACGGTATTTTCTAACACACAACAATTTTCCTTATGAGTTTGAAGTTTTGGATCTGAATACGTTTTTGAAATATGCGGACTTCTTCTGGATGAAAGGGGATCCTGAAAAAATCCGACCGTCACTGAAGCGCGGTGAGGGCGTGATCATTTCTGAAGTCTTTTCAAACCGCACGGGGTTGACCATTGGTGATATGTTCCGAGCCAATGTCGACGAATCCACTGTTGAGTTACCGATTTTGGGTGTGGTTCGGGACTACCGGACCCAAGGAGGTGTCGTCTTTTATTCTTTCGACCATTTCAAATCACGTTATCACGATCCTCGCTGGGGCGGGTCGCGCTTCTTCTTTCGTGATCGCAAACAGGATTTGAGCATCGCAATTGCGGGGTTTCGGAAAAAAATCATTGCGCGATGGGGTGATACTCTGGATATGATCAACGGCAAAGATTTACGAGATGCCGTACTGAGAGTTTTTGATGAAACCTTTGCGGTGACTACTGTACTGCTGCTCATTGCACTTGTGATTGCCGCTTTAGGTATTACGACGACCTTGACAGTGTTAGTGCTGGAGCGCTCCCGAGAGTTAAACACTCTGTTTGCTGTCGGGGCCAGTTTTGGGCAGATCCGCAAAATGATTTTCTGGGAAGCTGCTTTTATGGTCGCGGCCGGCGAATTGGCCGGCATCATATGCGGTTTCATGCTGTCTTATTTATTGGTATATGTAATCAATCGGCAATCTTTTGGATGGACGTTTTTGTACGGTGTAGACTGGACGGCGTTGGGTTTGTCCTTGCCGCTGATAATCCTGACCGCTTTGGCGGCCGCGCTGCCCGCCATACGCATGGTGTTCAGAGAACCGCCGGCAACCTTGCTCAGGCAAAGATAAAAACAGATTATACTCTGAATATGACGGAATTTAGAAACATTATCGTATGCGTTTCCCTATTTTTTCTTTTATTTATTCAACCGCTAATTGCAGAAGATGAGGATGGTTTTCTTTCTGTCAGCGGCCCTTGCAATCTCGAATTCCCCCGCGATCACGGGGCTCATCCAGGATATCGGACTGAATGGTGGTATTACACCGGCAATCTACATTCGGATTCAGGGAATCACTATGGGTTCCAGTTAACCTTTTTCCGTAGTCAGATCAGCCCACCGGATTCTCAAAATGATTGGCCGCAGCCCGCTTCGAGGTGGCGCACCCAACAGATTTATTTGGCGCATGCGGCAGTTGCGGATATCACTGCTAAACGACATTTTCAGGCTGAGATGGTCTCACGACAAGCGCTGGGACTGGCCGGCGCTTCGATAAGGAAGGGCGCCTTTGTTGTGCATCTAAATAATTGGTCAGCACAAATTGATCCAACCACTCATTTGCTGAGCGTAATCACCGATAAATTTTCATTCGATTTGTCGTTAACGCCTGAAAAACCGCCGGTTGTGCACGGGCAGAGCGGATATAGCCTTAAGGGATCGACGCCGAATAGGGCCAGCTGTTATTATTCATTCACAAGACTCGCCGGTGAAGGTGAACTATCTGTCTTTGGGGAAAAAGTACGCGTAACCGGATCTGCCTGGATGGATCATGAATATGGTACAGCGCTGTTAGAACCAGGATTGAAAGGTTGGGATTGGTTCAGTTTACAACTTTCAGATCAATCCGAAATTATGGTATTTCTATTACGGACCGATGACGGACGTGTCCACCCCGCCTCCAGCGGAACGGTTGTCGACGCCTTTGGCCGGACGCAGCATTTGAATGCAAACGACTTTGAGCTTATTATATCAGACACCTGGAAAAGTCGCCGATCAAACGCGCGTTATCCGGCCCGCTGGCGGTTGCAGGTCGCGTCCTTCGCCATTGATTTGGTCATTGTGTCAAATCTTCCAGATCAGGAAATGCGCACCTTCAATACTACCGGTGTCACCTATTGGGAAGGAAGTGTCGCAATTTACGGTTCGAAAAATGGCAGGCCGGTCGAAGGGCAGGGCTATGTGGAACTGACCGGCTATGCGGAAGCATTTGATGCACCCCTATAAATCCAAAACTTGTTGACACCGATTTTCAATTTGCTTATGTTGCGCGCAAATGCTTGAGCCCCGGGCGTGATTATTCTAACATCGAAAACTTGGTTCTTAGACCAGAATTCTTTACGGTTATTTATTCTAAGGGCAGCAGCGATTTGATTTGGCAATAATCTTACCTTTAGCGGCTATCCCTTGATAAACATGATGCGAACTTACCGATTGTTATTTGTATGCAGTATTTCACTTGTGTTGTCTGCCGGATTGTTGGCCGGGTGTGCAGGTTTAAAAAAAGCCTCAATTCCGCAGCTCCCTGGAAATGTGCCTGGCAGGTATGAACTTGATTCGGTACCCTTTTACCCGCAGGATGCCTATCAGTGTGGACCTGCCACACTGGCGATGGCACTGACTTGGAGTGGGTTGCCCATTAGGCCCGAAGCGTTAAAAGAACAGGTTTACACCCCCTCTCGCAAAGGTAGCCTTCAAATGGCTATGGTCGGTGCGACTCGGCGTCATGGCCGCATCGCTTATGCAATCGAAGGTCTCAATGAAATGTTTCAGGAGATAGCTGCCGGCAGGCCGGTGATCGTTTTGCAGAATCTTGGATTGTCTTGGCTGCCGGTCTGGCATTACGCCGTTGTGATTGGTTATGATCTGGACCAAGAAGACATTTTCCTTCACTCGGGTGAGACCAAACGCAAAGTGATGTCTTATTATGTTTTTGAGAAAACCTGGGCTCGCAGCAACTACTGGGGACTTTTAGTACTTCAGCCAAACCAAATCCCTGTGCTGGCTTCAGAGAATGATTACCTGTCAGCTGTGCTCGGGCTAGAAAAAGCGCGTCATTACAAAGAGGCGGTTATTGGATATCAAACCGCAATCGCTCGCTGGCCGGAAAGCCTGACTGCGCTTATGGGCCTTGGTAAAAGCTATTATTCGTTGGGGGATTTCAACGGAGCCGAAAGTGCTTTTCGTGAAGCAACCGAGCGGCACCCTCTATCGGGTCCGGCGCACAATAATCTGGCCCATGTTCTTTTGAAACAGGGGCGCAAGCAGGAAGCGCTGGCAGCGGTGCAAATGGCTCTTAAGCTTGGAGGCCCGATGATTCCAGTTTACAAGAAGACATTGAAAGAAATTCAATCAGAGAAACCTTGAAGAAAGAGATTGTCGATGAAAACGTTTAGCACTTTTTTTAAACCGACCAGTATTTTTCTGACAATAGTTTTGCTGCTGATGTCCACTTTTTATCAATCTGCATCGGCGGCCATGATCAGGACAGAGACACTGTTAGAGCCGGATAGACGCCTGCAAACGCGTGACGATCTTCAACAGCTACTGGCTCGCAAAGATGTACAAGAAGCGCTTATCGCATGGGGAATAAACCCCCTGGAAGCCAAAGCCCGCATCAACAGCTTCTCTGATACAGAAATTGAGCAGATCGCGGAGAAAATTAATCAACTACCAGTGGGTGGAGGTTTTGCAAATTTTGCTATCGTTGTTGTTTTGGTTATTGTCATTGCTTTTATCATTTTTGAGTATACCGGTGTTACCAACATCTTTCCATAGGTGGATCATCAATCTGCAGGCAGGCAACTTGCCGATTTTTACCGGTTCTCACCCTTTTGCAAAACTAGTTGTTCTTTGCGGCTGTTGACGTTACCATGCGCCTAAGCCTTTTAGTCGTTTTTGCCATTGATGCTTGCATCAAACTCTAGGGATCACTAGCGCCTTCAGACGCGTCGAAACGCGTCAGAGCAAAAACGAGTTGGCTATAACGCCATTTCGCCCTGGCGTACCGTCACACCCCGACGTGATTGCGCCGGGCTTCATACTACCTTAAAATTTCTTTTTTACCGTTATCCCGGGAGCTTAGGTGAGTCACACCGGCTTTGCAGATAACCAGATTCTTTATTAACCTGAACCCAAAAAAGAAAAAATAACCTTAGTAAAAAGATCCATTTTTTGATATAGATTTATTGATTTCTATACAAATGCGAATTCTTTTATCGATCTATGGAGACATGCTCATGCCTATCAGAATCTTATGCATTGTTGCATGGCCAATTCTGGGATTGCTGTTTGCTTGTGTCCCCAAGCCAATACATATTGGGCTTGAAAAGGAATTGGAGAACGCGCGTATTCAAAAAGCAGAGATCGAAAGAAAAGTAAATCAACTGGAGATTGAACTTGAACAGTCGGAAAAGCGGATCCGGGATTTGGAGTTTACTCTGCAGAAATCCGATAAATTGAAAAATAGATATAATAAGGATCTGGCAAACATGCAGAGGCAGTATATCATCCAGAAGGATATCAACTTGCAGCTATCGAAAAGAAATTCTGAGCTTGCAAAAAACCTAAACAAGAAAAATTCCGTCATCCAACTTCAGGAAAAAGTGATTCGTTTGCTCGATGATTCAAAAAAAACAATTGAGACCAGCCTAAAAGATCAAATAGACACGCAGGAAATTGAAGTCATCGAGCTGGAAGATAAGTTAAAAGTCGTTTTCGTCGACAAAATCCTATTCGATTCCGGTAGTGTGAATATCAATCCGAAGGGGAAAGAACTGCTGCTGATAATGTCAGATGCTCTCAAGGATAATAACAAGCAGCAGATTTCGGTGGAAGGTCATACGGATAACTTGCCTTTAGGTCCGTTCTTGCTTAAACGTTTCCCGAGCAACTGGG
>JASFJP010000269.1:0-6632 GCA_050121225.1 Desulfobacterales bacterium | reverse complement strand
GTAAAAATCTTACCAGCACAAGACCTCTCAAGGCAGGACGGTCATTGCCATGAATGCCGTTCGGTAACTGCCAGTCAAGTCTAACCTATACCCGGTGACCGGATGTAATTGAAAAAGGCCTTGAGACAGGGATAGCGGTTTCTTTTGGTGGTTTGTTTGGTTCCTTGGTAAAAGGTAAATATTCCTTGTGAATGTTGATAGCATATTTGGAATATATACAATGGCACGGAACGGAGGCATATGAAAGCAGAAAAGTTACAAAAGGCATTGCGCTATCGATGGCTGATTTTTTGGATTCTTGCATTTGGTTATATAATGGTCTACTTTCACCGGCTTTGCCCGGCCGTGGTGGCCGAAGACATGAGAAAAGAGCTGGTAGCTGGAGGAGGGCTTTTGGGGCTTTTAGGATCGGCTTATTTTTATCCTTATGCCCTGATGCAGCTTCCTGCCGGCCTGCTTTCAGATTCTTGGGGTCCACGAAAGACTTTTACACTTTTTTTCTGTGTGGCTTTTGCCGGCTCGGTGATCCTTGGCATTTCTCCCAATGTCTATGTGGCCATTGGTGGTAGAACTATTGTGGGTTTGGGAGCCCGAAGGGCCAATTTCGGGCTTTAAAGAGGAGCGACCGCAAACAATCGGAAGCTCCACCGCAATCGTGATTTTCTAATACATTCTCCGGTTGTTTGCAAGACCGGAGCCCCGCCTATTTTACTTTTACGTCAGATCCACCGCGGTTGGTGCCATCTTGTTTTTTATGTCTGCTGTTGCTGCTGGCGCGAGCGTTATCAACTAGTAGGTTTGAGGCAAAGCTTCGCTCTTATATGGATCCTAAATTAGCCTTTCAACACCGTGCAAACCTTTACTCATTTGACTTATTCTTTTTTCCTGGCTTCTGAAGATGACAGGCCTTTTTTTGAGGTTGCTTTACGGTGTGTTGATTTCCCGGAGGAGGGTTCTACCTTAGGTTTCTCGGTTCCGGTTGACCGTTCGATAACCCACTCAGCGATCGTTGGCGCTAGCTCCTTCTGCGACTTTGAGCTAACATACATCCCGATGTGGCCCACGGGAAAGCTTTTGGTTGTGACATCCTTTGTCGAAACAAGGTTTCCTAAGGGTTTGGAAGAGGACGGGGGAACCAGATGGTCCTGCTCCGCATATATGTTGAGAAGCGGCATGTCGATCTTCTTTAAGTCCACCTTCCTGCCACCAATCTCTAGCTCTCCCTTGATCAGGCTATTTTTCTTAAAACACTCATTGACGAATTTTCGGAAAGCCTCGCCAGCCTGATCGGGGCTGTCAAAAATCCACTTCTCCATTTTAAGGAAACTCTTGACCCTCGCCGCGTCTTTCGCGCCATCCACCATTCCGATATACTTGTCCATCATGAGCTGAAAGGGTTTAAGCATCAAAAAACCAAGATTCATGAAATCGCCGGGTATATTTCCTAGGGTATCCACCATCAGGTCTACATCCATGTGACGTGACCAAATATTCAAAAGTCCGTCATCGGTATGGAAGTCGATCGGAGTAACCATGGCGATAAAATTGAGGATCTTCTTCGGGTATAAGGCAGTGTAGATAGTAGAAAACGTACCGCCCTGGCAAACGCCCATCAAGTTGATTTTCTCCAGCCCCTTTTCCTTACGAATATATTCCACGCAATCGTCTATGTACATGTCGATGTAGTCATCAAGTGTTACATAGCGGTCAACTCTCGAAGGATACCCCCATACGATCATATAAATATCAAGACCTTTATCTAGCAAGTTGCGAATAAGACTTCTGCCTTCTTCCAGATCCATCATGGTTTCACGGTTTACCAGGGCATAGGTGATGAGAAGTGGAACAGGACACGTCTTCTTTTTCGTGGGACGAAAATGATAGAGCTTCATTGTGTCCTGCTGGAATACCAGGTCCTTTGGAGATGTTGCGAGATCTACATCCTCTGTTTTTAAGAGTGTCTCTGTAATTTGGTTAAGACGACTGCTGTATTTCTCGATCTCCTTTAGAAAAAGTGCACTCTGTTTTTCAAAAGGGAATTCCATCTGTGTCTCCTCCTTTTATTAGGAATTGTCGAGTTTTTGTTGAAGTTCCTCAATGGCTTTTTGCTGCATACGTATCCTTCTTCGAAGTTCCTGGATCGACATAGCTACTTCGTCAAACTCCTTGTTTGAAGGAATGGATAGAACTTTGCACCACTCTGCTGTAAAGGCGTCAAGTCTTTTCTTTAGTCTGAACCCGTAATTCAGAGCTTCCGCCATTGCATGGTTAAAGTCAGGTCTCTTGAAAAGCTCGAAGAAAGCATCCTCATTGGTCGTCCACCAGATTTTGTAGATTTCTCGCAGGGTCTCGGGCGCCATTTCATCGACCTTCAAGTTCTGAACCTTATCAAATACCTTTTTTAATGCTTCCATTCCCGTTTTGTGAAGGAACTGATAGAGATTAGGCAGAGAGGAATAATATTGAACAAAGGCATCGTATGTCTTTCTTAGCCTTTCTGTCTGCTCTTTGGTCAATCCCAAGGCAGGCATCCTGAAGACTCGACCCAACGTCTCGTCATAGACCTCTTTCCAGAGACTACTTCCTTCAGAGAATGCCGTCCAATCACCTTTCATAAATTTTTCAGCCTGCTTTTGCCATTGGGGCATGGCCTGGTTCCATGGGTTCCACATCAATCCCATGGCGGCTTGATTCATCTGTATGATGTTCAGCCAAGATGTCATCATTTCATGAGCCGTATTCGAGACAGGGGAGCCCATCAACTGTTCGAAAACCTTTTCATAGCGAGTGGCCCAATTATCGAAGATCTCCCTTGATTTGACATCATCCCCCTTTGAACGGTATAGTTCGGGAAGATCTTTTAAAACCTCCATCCAGAATTCGTTGAAAATGACGAATACATTGCTTGCCCCGATTATTCTGGACAATACATCCGCTCCCAACCCCCCTTCAGCCTGCTTTGCTGCCTTTCCAATCGTCTCCTGGATCATTTCGCTCCACTTGGAAAAAAGATCAGGGGCTGTGAAAGGTGTCTTTTTATCCTGCCAGAATTTCATGGCGTCCATCCAGGGCTGATACATCTTGTTGTAAGATTCCGCCCACTGGGAATAAAATCTCTTCTGAAATTCCCCCCACTGAGAGAAAAAATCTTTTTCTTGTTCCTGCTTTTCCATTAAATTTTTACCTCCCCATTATTTAAAAAATTTACTGAATTCTTCGAAAAAATGCTGGTTTATCTCGGTATATTGCTTGGCTGTCTCAGCCCACTGATCCATCAAATCAGACGGCGTTTCTATCCCGGCTTTAAGCCCCTGTTTTAACTTGTCAATCTTTCCCTCCAGTTCCCGAACTTCTTCCTTGAGTTGAACATACCTATTTTGAAGTTCATTGTACTGAGAGCGCGGCACAACACCTGCATTGTCATAGAATTCCTTCATGGCTGCATTAAACGTTTCAATTCCTTCTTTCCCGAACATTTTTTGGTATAACTGCGTGAACTGTTCATGGATGGAATCAGATTTTTTCTCTTTCTTTGCAAAACCATCCTGAAACATATCGAAAAAACCCTGTGGACCCTTTGCAATTTTTGCCATCTCCAGAAGCGTTTGCCCCCAGAGCTCAAGAAGATCCTTGTTCACTGTCACCACCTTCTTTCGTATTTAGTGACCGTCCGGAGATGACTTTTTTGCCCAATCTCTGCATTCTTCGATGAGCGGTATTTGTTAACAGGTTCGGATTTTAATCCTCAAAATACTCAATGCATTCCTGGGGTTAACATCCTCCTCGGCTACCGCTCAAACTCCAGGATCTTCGACTTGATCTTGAACAAAATTACCTATTTCCGAACAAACACCATCTAATGTAACCGTCTTAGATTATATCAAAATAGCCTTTTGCCAGTTTTTCATAGTGTTCTTAATCGACTACTTTTGGGCAAGCAGTTCTTCGATCTTTTTGAGGTTCTCCTCCATTGCCTGAAAATAGGACTTCTGTGCCTCTTGGGCGTTGGCCATCCCCTCCTTAATGAGCTTTTTTGTTTCTGTCTGTATGGTTTCACCCTGGGTTAAAAGTAAGTCAAACATTTTGTTGCCCTGCTCTTGCACCATGGTTAGGCTCTTTACTGAATTCTCCCATGATGATCTCCACATTTTGAGCAGCTCTGCACGAATATCGTCCATTTTATTCCTCCTTATTGTTGTGATTTGTTTCAACTTAAATGCCGTTTCTTTGGCTAATCTTTGATTAAAAATTGGATTTTAGCGCATTATTCCGATTTGTCAAGAAAAAATGTTGCAATGCAAAAAATATTATTCTATAAAACCAAAAATTATAATTAATTGAAATATAATAATTTTATTTCATATCAATTAGAAAAAGCTTTTCATTTTCACTTTTTTTGTTGCATTCGATCACCCATCCTCGTATATTCTTTTAAAAGGAAAAAATATGGCCGAAGAAATACTCATCAAAAAGTACCTTAATAGACGGTTATACGATACAGAAAAAAGTGCCTATGTTAGCCTCAATCATGTGGCCGAGCTCGTCAGAGAAGGTCGTCGGGTAAAGGTTATTGATGCTAAGACCAAGGAAGATGCCACAGCGTTTGTCCTAACTCAGATTATCCTGGAAGAAGCAAGAAAGAAAAATACCTTATTGCCAGTGCCCCTACTTCACATGATCATTCAATATGGGGAAAACATTCTTGCTGAATTCTTCGAGAGATATCTGCAACAAATCATCGAAAACTATCTTGCGTATAAAACAGCTTTTGACGAACAATTCAGAAATTGGCTTGATTTGGGTATAAATCTTTCATCCGTAACCGAAAAAGCTATGTTTGGCTTGACACCTTCGAAATCCTTCTTTGATCTTTTTTCCGATTCAGGGACTACCTGGGATAAAGAAAAGAAAGAGGACTAGCCAGCGAATCTTTGGGTCTAAAAACCTTCCCCGTTACGTCTTGAGTTCATATCGAAGCCGGGAGAGTCGATCAATGAGTCGATTTATAATATGGACGTTGGTTCGGGGACTATGGATGTCCTTTACCGAGATAAGGGTCGTTAAAAAATGCCGACAAATCGTCATTTGAAATTTTTTGCATTTATATTGCTACTGACAGTGCATCCGTCCATCTCCCTTGCGGCCCAATTTAAATGCATAAGGGTCCATGACGGTGATACATTCAAAGTAACCGGCAGCGGCAATGAGATCACCGTTCGCCTTGTTGGAATCGATGCCCCAGAAACATCCAAGAAAAAACTTGAACCGGGGCAAACCCGCTGCTAATTTGAATCTCGACACCTATTGGAAGGCGGAGTCCGAGGCTAAAAATTCTAAGCGAAACACGTGGTCTTTGGGTGACAAATATGTTTCTCCAAGAGAATGGTGAAGGAATAAAAAGTAGATCTGCCGTCATTTGACAGTACGGATATGTTATGATAAATAATTAACATTAATGATAAAGTGCTAACCTAAACTTAGAGGTAGCCATGAATTTCATTTAATGGAAACCCGTTTCTCGAAATAGAGAAGTCGGGTTTTTTTGTTTTGGAATATCCAAATGGAACACGAAAGACAACAAAAAATTAGGGAGTACATTGAGAGAGACCCTTTTGCCAAACATCTAGGTGCGACCATTGAGATTCCGGAACCCGGTTCCAGCCGGGTGACTCTGACTATCACTGAGAACATGACAAACTTCCACGGCATTACTCACGGAGGAGTAGTATTCGCCCTGGGTGATATGGCCTTTGCCGCCGCAAGCAACTCATATGGGCAGACTGCTGTTGCGCTCAATGTGGCGATCAATTTTTTGCAGGCCACCAGGCCCGGTGACATATTAGTAGCTGAGGCTAGAGAACAACATGCTGCTGGTCCAACAGCTCTATACGACATATCAATTCGGAATCAACGGACTGGAGAAGTCGTGGCACACAGTCAAGATTTGGTATATCGGAAAAAACACTGGTTTGTTCCTCAAGACGAGAGCAGTTAACCAGTCGCTTAATTTGACTGGAAGATGCTGGGTTGTTTTTCTGGAAACACGGGGCCGGCAAGTTAGCTTAAACGTAAGATATCTGCTAACAAAGGTCGAGGACACCCTGATTTCATTGGGATACACATAACGTATATGAATAATTACGAATGTTGTCATAATGGCAAGTTAGCACCAGTTTGAAAAATCACCAAGTCAGGTGTTGGATTCTATGATATCACAGCTTTTCCGAATGTTGAGAGAATCTCAATATATCAAGTTTCCGCAATTAAAGCGGTAGCGATAAGGTGAATACAATTCAAATTAGTCGGGAAAATGATAAATGATGACATCAGATAGCGTTATAAATAAAATAAAAAAAATTAAGCAAAATTTGATTTGGCAATTACGTTATCGCAAGTTTTTTGTAAATGACAAGTTTGTTCCTCCAATCTTGGGACTTTCACAATATTTCTTTACCAGTGAATGCGTCGATTTTTTAATTGATAAACTCGACAAATTCGAAAATCCGTGCTGTGTGGGTACTCCTCGTTTAGCTAAAGGGTGGCTGGATCGTGGACGAACAGTGCGGTTGCTTGACATCGACAAAAGATTTAGCTCATTGCCGGGATTCATTTGCTACGATATATCTAAACCA
>JASFJP010000268.1:0-6643 GCA_050121225.1 Desulfobacterales bacterium | reverse complement strand
CTCACCAAGGTCAACAGCCAGTGTCGGTTGATACCCCACCGCCGAAGGCATGCGTCCCAGCAGCGCAGATACCTCTGATCCTGCTTGAGTGAACCGAAATATATTGTCAATAAAGATCAATACGTCCTGCCCCTCCTCATCACGAAAATATTCCGCAGCTGTCAGCGCTGAGAGAGCGACCCGGGCGCGGGCGCCAGGCGGTTCGGTCATCTGCCCGTAGATCAAGGCTGCTTTGGGCAAAACGCCGGAATCCTTCATTTCATGATAAAGGTCATTGCCTTCACGGGTGCGTTCACCCACCCCGGCAAACACGGAAATACCCCCGTGCTGCATGGCAATGTTGTGCACCATCTCCATCATGATAACGGTTTTACCGACCCCGGCACCGCCGAACATTCCCATTTTGCCGCCACGGGGAAAAGGCACCAACAAATCGATCACCTTGACACCGGTTTCCAGAACACGTACGGTGGTATCCTGTTCAGTAAATTTCGGGGCCTCGCGGTGGATCGGCATAACTTTTTCCTGGCTGACCGGTCCCAGCCCGTCAACGGGTCTTCCGACCACATTCAGAACACGTCCCAATCCAGCCTCACCTACCGGCATTAAAATCGGTTTACCGCTATCCTTTACGGGCATCCCCCTGACAAGGCCGTCGGTGACGTCCATAGCGATAGTGCGCACCACGTTGTCGCCGAGATGCTGGGCCACCTCAACAATAAGATTGTCTGGTTCGTCGTTGATCGCTGGGTTTGAAATCGCCAAAGCCGTGTATATTGTCGGCAGCTTGCCCTGCTCAAACTCCACATCGACGACAGGTCCCATGACCTGTACTATTTTACCTATGTTTTCTCCCATCGAAATACCTCCAAAATCTTTTATCTGTGGCTCGTTAACGGATCAGATTTGGCATTAACCCTGAACCTCTGAACCTAAAATCCTAAACGGTTATTTAACCTCTATCCTTTGAGGGCTTCTGCGCCACCGACAATGTCCATCAATTCTGCCGTAATGGCCGCCTGTCGCGCTTTATTGTAAATCAGCGTGAGATTCTCAAGCATGTCGTTACAGGCTTTGGTGGCATTATCCATGGCCATCATGCGGGCAGCATGTTCGCTGGTGGATGTCTCCAGCAAGGCACTGTAAATTTGGACATACACATTCCTGGGTAACATTTCGCCTAACAGCTCATCTGTAGACGGTTCGCAGATGTGCTCCGGCAAATAGCCAGCTGATGCGTCTGTTTCCTCGACCGAAGATTCAATGGGCGGAATCGGAAGAATCTGTTTGAGTACCGGCATCTGCTTGGCCATGCTTAAAAATTCTGCAAATACAATATAGACCTCATCATACTGCCCGCTGAGAAAACTGTCTACGAGATTTCTCCCGGCTGTTAGAGCAATATTAAAGCCGAAATCGGCGCCCACAACTCCTAGGTGTTCGTTCACAATCGTGAGCTTATTTGTACGGCACCAGTCACGTCCTTTCTTACCGAAATTTGTAAACGAAAACTCCACATCCTGACCGGCTTTTGCTTTAATAAAGCTTCCGGCCTTTTCGACAAGATTAATGTTAAACCCACCACACAGACCCCGGTCGGAGGTGCACAATACCAGATGGATTCTCTTTACTTCTTCACGCGGAATCAACAGAGGATTCGACTCTTCGCCGGCGCGCTCTGCCAGACTGCCCAATACTTGCGCAAACTTTTCGGCATAGGGGCGGAAAGCTTCCATATCGCTCTGTGCTCCGCGCAATCTGGAAGCCGCCACCATGTTCATCGCCTTCGTGATTTGCCTCGTTTTTTTAACCGCATTTATTTTGTTCAGAACATCTTTTAAGGTTGCCATAAAACTAAACCCCGGTGCGTTGTGATGGTTCCGATCGTTAAGCTCGTAGTTAGACGTTCCAATTTGTTGATGCTGGATACCGGCGATCCTAACGTTCTAAACCTTCTTAATGTTCCCATGTTCCCAACCAACTACTTAATCGTATCCTTAAATTCGTCATCATAGGCTGTCAAAGCATCCGTCATCGCCTTGTCCAGATCGTCGGTGATCTCAAGTTTCTCTTTAAGTTCTGAGAAAACCTGGGGATATCGGTCCTCTATGAACGGATAAAGGCCGGCTTCATATTTAGCCAAAACATCAATCGGATATTTATCTAAAAAACCTCGAGCCCCGGCATAAAGGATGGTAACTTGCTTCTCCACCGCTAGCGGCTGATATTGCGGTTGCTTTAAAATCTCGACCAATCTTGCCCCGCGAGTCAGCTGTCGTTGGGTAGCTTTGTCCAGGTCGCTGCCGAAAGCCGCAAATGCCTCGAGTTCACGGTACTGAGCCAGATCAAGCCGCAACGTACCCGCAACCTGTTTCATGGCCTTTACTTGAGCCGCACCGCCAACGCGCGATACCGACAGACCCACGTTAATCGCCGGACGGACACCCGCAAAAAATAAACCCGGTTCAAGATAAATCTGGCCGTCCGTAATTGAAATAACATTGGTTGGAATGTAGGCCGAAACGTCGCCGGCTTGGGTTTCAATTATCGGAAGGGCCGTCAGCGAACCGGCGCCAAGTTCATCGTTTAGTTTTGCAGCCCGCTCAAGGAGACGGGAATGATTGTAGAAAATGTCTCCCGGGTAGGCTTCACGCCCCGGAGGACGGCGTAATAGCAGTGAAACCTGGCGATAGGCAGCTGCCTGTTTGGAAAGATCATCATAGACAATCAAGGCATGTTGTTTGTTGTCACGAAAATATTCCCCCATGGCACATCCGGCATAGGGGGCAACATACTGCAGGGTGGCCGGATCGCTGGCGCAAGCAGCCACAATCGTGGTGTACTCCATGGCACCGTGTTTTTCGAGCACTGCGTGGACCTGGGCAACCGTTGATTTTTTCTGCCCGCAGGCCACATAAATGCAGTAAACATCCGTGTCTTTTTGGGCAAGAACGGCATCGATGGCGCAAGCGGTCTTACCGATCTGCCGGTCTCCGATGATCAATTCGCGCTGTCCCCGACCCACCGGAGTCATGGCATCCACCGCTTTAAGTCCGGTATAACACGGTTCATGCACACTTTTTCTGGCAATAACACCTGGAGCTACCATCTCCACCCGCCTCGACTCCTTGGCTTCGATGGGACCTTTGCCGTCGATAGGCTCCCCCACAGCTGAGACCACCCGACCCAACACAGCTTCACCGACCGGAACTTGAGCAATTCGTCCGGTGCGTTTAACCAGGTCGCCTTCCTTGATGTGAATATCTTCGCCCATAATGGCGATACCCACGTTGTCCTCTTCAAGGTTCAACACCAGTCCCAAAATGCCACCCGGAAATTCTATGAGCTCCAATGCCATCGCATTTTCAAGTCCGTAGACCCTGGCAATTCCGTCACCAACCGACAAGACGACACCTGTTTCACTCAGTTCGACCTTCTTGTCGTAGTCTGTAATCTGTTCCTTAATAATTTGACTTATTTCTTCAGCTCTTAGTTCCATTAGACACCTTCACCCCTTTTTAATGATTCTCGCATATTGAGTAATTGTGTTTTAATACTCCCATCCAGAACAAGGTCTCCGATCCGAGTAACAATTCCGCCGATAAGGCTCGGGTCCTGTTCAACCTCCAGAATAATATCTTTACCTGTCTTATCGGACAGGGTTGAGCGAATCTTTTCAACAACTTCGGATGAAAGCTCGGTAGCCGAAACCAAACTGGCCCGCGCAATTCCTTTCAATTCATCCGCCAATTTTTGATAAAAATCGTTGACGTTGGC
The DNA here is from genome assembly GCA_050121225.1 of Desulfobacterales bacterium. Classification (GTDB taxonomy): domain Bacteria; phylum Desulfobacterota; class Desulfobacteria; order Desulfobacterales; family JAFDCJ01; genus JAFDCJ01. Next base: position 2,866 of record JASFJP010000268.1, on the reverse strand, counting down.
CAAATATACGAAACGCCCCTTGTCATAGAGCAGGATTAAAAACGAACGCATGACCGCCGAAAGACCAAGTTTGTCGATGATGGTCTCCAGGACTTTCTTTCGCCCTGCCGCATCATAGAGCGGATTCGTGATTGCTTGCTCAAGGGATCGCTCTTTATCCAAAAGTCCTGAAATTCCGGCCAACTCCTCTCTGTAGGTTTCTGTTTGACCGTCCTCTTTACCGATCAGCAAAAGTGCTTTGGCATAACGCCGTGCAATCGCCAAATTTTTCATCCTGCCACCACCTTCTTCAGATATTCATCAACGAGTCTTTCCTGATCTTCGCCCGATATTTTTTGTTCTATAATTGCTTCAGCCTTCACCAGTGACTTTTCAAGTATATCCTCTTGCAATTTCAACTTAGCCTGTTCAAACTCATGCTCGATATTGCGGTGAGCTTGAGTTTGGAGCTTTTCAGCGGCTGATTCAGCCTCTTTTAAAATTCGTGCTTTGGCCTCGTTGCCCTGCTTGATATAATCCTCAACAATCTTGTCCGCCTCTTTCTCCAATTGGGATAATTTTTGATTGTATTCCGCCAGCTGTTTTTCGGCTGCCGCTTTTTGTTCTTCCAACTCTGCTAGTTGATCTTTAATTCCTTTTATACGTGAACTCAAGGCCTGCGACAACGGCTTGCGCAAAATAAAAAAAAGAACAGCGGCCAACACGACAAAGTTCATTACCCGAAACGTATCCGTTGCAACCCATCCTTTAGATTCGCCGCCTTCACTGGATGCTCCAAGCGCGGTTGCAAAAGATCCCATGCAGAACACTATAATAAAGGATAGTATAATTGCTATCGATTTAATCGATCCCTGCGGCTTCCCAACACTAAAAATCTTCATTAAACCGCCCTCCCCAGAATCTTTTCACCAATTTGGCTGGCAAAATTATCAACTTCTTTTTGTAGGCTATCTCTCACAGCTTCAGCGTCCTTTGCGATTTTGTCCCGAACTTCCATCAACTCCGTGTGGGCTTTTTGATTGATTTCATCAATAATCCGACGTTCTTCATCCTCAGCCTGCTGCAGCAAATCATTCTTTTCTTTCAAACCTCGAACCCGCGCGTCTTTGATGCCTGCGGCCAAGGCATCATCTTTTTCTTTTGCATCCTTGGCAGAGGTCTCAATCGAAAGCTCAAGGCCATCTACTTTTTCTTTTCGTTGAATTAAAATTTTACGAATGGGTCTGTACAACAATATGTTTAAGACCCAAATGATGAATAGGAAGTTGACGATCTGAATTATAATTGACCCGTCAGGAGTTACGGTTACGCCTCCGCCTCCGGACCCCTCAGATGCCCCTAAGGTGGTTGTGGGTAAAAAAAGAAGTGTGAGAGCAAGCAAGCAAACAAGAATAGGAAAACCATTCCGGCATTGACCAGAGATTTTCATGAATAGGACCTCCCTCCACAAATAAAAAATTGTCCCTGCAAATTCCGTTTATGCTTTTTAGGGCATCCCCTGAAACGGAATGCATGTGCAGACATTACGGCTTAAGGAATTGCCTAAAATGCAAAATGCCTAAATTGCCTGAAATTGAGGATGAACATCAATTTAAAATCGACAGAATAATTTAATTTTAGGCACTTTTAATTTTAGGCATTTTTGGCACTTCTTTGAGCACCTGGAATTTTACTTAGAATAAACCCTTTGATTTTGCCCGTCTGGTTCGCCCTAACCCATACACGTGAATTTTTTCTGAATAGTGCCAGCGAGCCGAGAATCGACTGCGGCGGTCTATACCATCAGGCATCATAAATTGTCAAAGGTTTTTTGCAAATTTTTGCGTTTCGGTGGTTAAAAACAGGATGGCATGTAAATGGATTGGATTATCAAGGAAATGCGAGGATTAGATTGTGTTGGTCCGAGTGTGCAACGGACGATGCGACTGTGCCCAAAGCGCGAATTTCAAAGCATCGCAGATCAGGTCGGCCATCAATAGGTTGTTGCTCTACTCCGTTTTGTTAGTTGTTTTAGATTCCTCATCGGTTGATTGCTTTTTGGCAAAGGGTGACCCTTTTCCTGCCGATTCTTTTTGGGTCTTCATCACACAGCTTCCATTGAAAATCGCTCCCGGCTCGATAGATATCACCGGCGTCTGAATATCTCCGCCGAGGCGGCCAGGAGGATACACTTCGATGCGTTCATGGGCATCGATGGAGCCCTTGACCTCCCCCATAACAACGGCCACACCAACAGACATCTCGGTATCGACAAGGGCTTTTTCACCGACAATGACCGTACCACCGTTGCTGGAAATTTTACCCTTAACGGTACCATCCACTCGGATGGTTCCCTTGAATTCAATATGACCATCTATACTGGCATCGGCGCCAATAAAGGTCGATATTCTATCTGTACTTTTCTCTTTTTTCATTGTTTTCGCAACCCTTCCTGGGAATCCAGAACCCAATTGAACCAAAAACAAATCCGTGCCTAAAGAATCTTATTTACGCTCATTTAAGGTAATAACGAGCGACGGATGACGCCGTACGGAGTGTTATCGCTCAATTTGGGTTAGACTGTCAAGGTTGGTGATGGAATTTTATGCTGTGATTGTCCAAATCGCGAGGGTTTCACTCCAGCTGGAAACGCCGCATACTCACATTCATCAATAATCCGATGCCGATCGCTGTGGTCAAAACCGACGATCCCCCATAGCTGATAAATGGCAGCGGTACACCAACAACCGGCATCAACCCCATTGTCATACCAATATTAATAATGACCTGCCAGAATATCATAGATGTGATCCCGACAGCCATAATGGTGCCAAATGGTTCCCGGCATCCCTGAGCGATATTGAGGCCCCAAAATATCAACAATAGA
>JASFJP010000267.1:0-6651 GCA_050121225.1 Desulfobacterales bacterium | reverse complement strand
AAGATTATTTTAAGCGTCTTATTTTCTTTATCCAGCTTATTTAACGCTGTCCATGCGGTTTTACGAGCATCGAATTTCATAAAATAGTCAATTGTCGATATTCAATCTAAAATTAGAATGGAACTAACTGAGGATCGTTCCCGGAGGAATGTTAAATCCTCGCAAGAAGTCTTTTGCAGATAGCCGCTTGCCGGATGGTCCCTGAATTTCTTCAATACAAAGGGCACCGTTTCCGGTGGCTACCCGTAATTCATCGGGGAAAGTTTGGAGAACAGTGCCGGGAGGTTCGGATATATCAATTGCAATAGGTCGGCTTCTGAACAGCTTAAGGCGTTTTTCTTTGAAGAAGGTATAGGCACCGGGCCAGGGAGTAACACCCCGAATAAACGGCTCAAGGGATTCTGCTGATTTTTCCCAATCAACGCGACCGTCGTTTTTGGCGAGCATGGGCGCGTAGGTCGCGGCACTGTGATCTTGAGGCTTGGCTTGAATGGTATTGTCGGAATAAGCCATTAACGTGTCTGTAAGAACGTTTGCACCTTTTTTTGCTAAACGATCATGCAAACTTCCGGCGGTATCATCTGCTCTAATGGGTTCTCTTAATGACAGCAGAATATCTCCGGTATCCATCCCCTTGTCCATCAGAATAGTGCAAATACCGGTTTCCAACTCTCCGTTGATGATCGCCCATTGAATAGGCGCCGGTCCGCGATATTTGGGTAGCAGCGAAGCATGAACATTTATTGCTCCAGTTCGGGCCTGCGCCAGAACATTCTCCGGAAGGAGTTGGCCGAAGGCGACCACAATTACAAAGTCCGGTTCATAGTGTCCGAGCTGATCGACAAACTCCCTGGTTTTAATCGATGTTGGCTGAACCACATCATACCCTAATTGCAGTGCTGTTTCCTTAATTGGCGATTGTGTTATTCTACGTCCACGTCCTTTGGGGCGGTCCGGTTGAGTTACGACCAGCACAACATCGTGATTCTCCTCATGCAGGGCTTTTAAGGTGGGTACCGAAAATAGCGGTGTGCCCATAAATATGATTCTGAACTTTTTTTTCACGTCGTTTTCTGCTTTTTCTTCATTCGGCGCTTGTACATTTCTCGTTTTAACGAACTGACGTGTTCGATAAACAGGGTACCGTTTAAATGATCGATTTCGTGTTGGAGTACAATTGCCAACAGCCCTTCGGCATCGATGCGTAGAGGTTTCCCCTCACGGTCATGCCCCTCAACGGTTATGGAAGCTGCTCGCTTTATATCCGATCGGAAATCCGGAACACTCAGACACCCTTCACCTTCTGACATGATCTCTCCCTCTTTGGCGATGATTCGAGGATTGACAAGGACATGCAAGGAGCGATTTTCATCGCGTGGAGATATATCATAAATCAGCAGGCTTTTGTCCCAGCCAACCTGAATCGCTGCGAGACCGATACCGGGAGCATCATACATGGTACTTGCCATATTATCGATCATTTTTTGAACCTTACCATCGATATTTTCCAACTCTTTCGTTGGTTGACTCAGGAATTTATTGGGGTATGTGAGTATTTCAAGTTTGGACATGTTTCTTGCTGGTCAGCGATTTTTTTCTATTTAGAACCACATGGATGAACCACAGTGAAAGATGCACAGCCGCTGAGCACGATTTCCTAATGCAGAGTTTGTTTTACTGGGGCGACCTATTTTTATTATCTGATTCAGGTGTTAGGTGTTTCTGGCGGTACTCCTTGCCTGCATATGACATTTGTCGAATATCCACGCTGAGTATCATTGTTGAGGCCAGTCCAACAATGATAACCGGGAAAACGTGGATGGCATGATTTGCTAGTGTAAACCCGGCAGCCTCCTTTGAAGAAACACCGAATAACGAGAGAGCAAACACGCCGCCAGCTTCCCATAGCCCCCACCACCCGGGCACTGATGGTAAAGAAATGAAAAAACAAATAATCACCATAACTGCGGACAATTCGAAAAATGTCAGATTAATACCAGGATTTCCTAATGAGAATAAATAGTACGAAAAGGCTAACAAACCCCAAATCAAAAAGGAAAAAACCGTACAAAGGAAAACCTTTTTGGGGTACTTAAGGAGTGTGAGGCCTTGGGCCATATTTCCCAGTATACGGATAACAGGATCGCAAATTTTGGTCTCAATTGTGCGTTTAAATTTCTCTCCGGTAAAAAAAAATAGTTTTGGAGCAAAACGAATCATGCGGTAAATCAAACTACGGGTTGTACCAATGCTGAAAATTGTGAGGCCAACTACTAACAAGACTCCAATCTTCAGCATGCCGTTAAATAGGGTATCTAAAGTCTCTCTCTTTAGATGGTATGTTCCGAATGTTACATTGTGATCGGGGTGTATTTGAACCGCGCCAAAAGTAATTATAAACAGAAATAGAAGTAACCCGATGTCGAACACCCGTTCTGCAGCAACGGTTGCCAAACCTGTGGCAAATGGAACGTTTTCCTTTTTTTGCAGAATTACCGGACGCGCTACTTCACCGAGACGTCCAGGCAGAACGCAGTTGATCATGAATCCTATCATCATTGGATGAAACGCACGCCAAACACTGATACTCCGAGAAGACTCGAGAATTATCTGCCATCGGACAGCACGAAGTAAAAATGAGATCAAGACAACTAAAATTGACGGTAAAACCCAAAAGTAATTGATGGTCGTCAAATAGTTTAAAAGATCAATAAGCGGCACATTTCGAAACGCAAAATATAGTGCCACCGCTGATATCACCGCACCGGCGATAAAGGAGATCGTCATTTTTTTTTTCATCTTAACGTCGGCTACTGGTGCCTTTCCCCCTGAATTTCCAATCAGCGATTCGTCAATAATTGGTCAATATTTCGCGGGCTGCAGCGATATCCCGTTTGATTTGATCGATCAAATCGGAAATATTTGAGAATTTTTTTTCATCTCGTATACGCGTAATGAAATTTACGCGTATTTTTTCATCATATATATTATCATCAAAATCGAATATATGCACCTCCACGGTAAATTCATGATCCTCAAAGGTGGGGCTGTAACCGATATTTGCCACTCCTTTGTAGTGGTGTTGGCGACATTCCACGGTGACGGCATAGATGCCGGTTTTTGGGCATAGCTCGTCATGGAGGTTAATATTAGCGGTCGGAATACCGAGGACCTTACCGCCGCGGTCTCGTCCTGTAACAACGCTTCCTCTGATCTGATAATGCCGCCCCAGCATTTTTTCTGCCCGCTCCATGTCCCCATCAATAATCAGATTTCTGATTCTGGTGCTGCTGATTCTGTCCGGATACGTTTTTGCTGTCCTTATCCAGTTTGCCACGATGACTTCAAAACCATATTTAGGACCAAATGACTTTAGCAGTTCGATGTTGCCCTCGCGATTTTTTCCGAAACTGTAGTCCTCTCCGACCACAATGGCCTTCATGCCAATCTTGCCAACCAGAAGTTCTCCGACGAATTCGTTTGCCGATTGGTCCGCGAATTCTGCGGTAAAAGGAACGCAGATCAGGACATCGATGCCCGTACGCTCAATCAGCTCTGCTTTTTGCTCGTACAGGGTGATCAGGGGTGGATGGTTATTTTGCTTCAGCACCCGAATCGGGTGGGGTTCAAATGTCATAGCAGTGGCGGTTCCCCCAATGGATTCAGCTTTCTCGATGACTTCATGAAATAGGGCTTGATGGCCAATGTGCACACCATCAAAATTGCCAATTGTGATCACTGCGTGTTTTAAAGGTTCGGTAATTTGATCGAGGTGAGTTATAATGTTCATAGTAAACGTTCAAAAGCTAAATTATTGGCTTGACAGGATAATCAAAAGAAATGTATTTAGTGTACATCTTCGATTGAGTCAATCCCTTTCAATGTGCCGAAGTGGCGGAACTGGTAGACGCGCTAGGTTCAGGGTCTAGTGGGCGTATGCCTGTGCGAGTTCGAGTCTCGCCTTCGGCACTCTTTTTTGTTCTAACCCCATGATTTTCATACCTTTTTTAAGTCAGTTTCACCGGAAAAACCTTAAGGTTGTTGACCGTATCCTGTTCGTATTCTGATTTGTATCCGAATTGGCCGTAGAGCCTTGGTAGTCAGCGCCGGGACAGTCACTGCTACCGTCGTCGGAAAGGCAAGGGAAACGTGGCTAAGACCATTTTATCCGTCAATCATGTGGTTATTGCTTCCAAATGAAAACTCCTAAATACCTTCAAGTAATTGTCGGTAAGAGGGAATTGCGGTATACTCTGAGTACCGGCATCCGTCGACAAGCTATGCGAAAAAATAAGCGGATTTCCCGTAAAGTCAAGGAGCTATTCGAAACACTGAAAGGACGAGATATGCCACCCGGTTTCAATGTAGCGTGAGAAAACGGGCCAATTTATAAAAAAAATATGATCAAGGCAATGAATATTGGGGCGTGGGTGAAGCGTTGGAGCGAATTGCACCCGAAAAAAACCGCCATCATCTTCGAAGGCGACCGGATCAGTTACCTGGATCTTCACCAGCGGGTCAACCGGACTTGTTGCTGGCTTCAGTCGCTAGGAATTGAAAAAGGCGATCGGGTTGCGGTTATGCTTAGCAATTGCCCTGAATTTCTCGAACTCTATTTGGCCTGTTCGAGACTGGGGGCCCTATTTGTGCCGGTCAACTATCGCCTTGCGGCCCCCGAACTGGATCATACTCTCAGCAATTCTCGTCCCCGGCTATTTGTTTTCGGTAACGAATTTTCTAAAACAGTCCTTAGCCTCAACCTCAACAACCGCCGGCCCCTGATGCTGCTGGCAAGTATTCCAGAATGCTGCAGCACCAGCGACGTCCTCGATTATCACGCTGGGGCGGCAGCCTGTGACGGCCATAATCTTTTTCTAAATGAATCCATGCTCCCTGCCAGCCCTGAAGAACCCCACGTCATCATGTACACGTCCGGGACCACCGGACAGCCCAAGGGTGCGGTGCTTTCCCATCGCAAGACGTTTTTTAACTGCCTGAACGCTGATATTTTCTTCAAACTCAATTTTGATGACATTATGCTAATTGTCCTGCCCCTTTTCCATTCCGGCGGGCTTTTTATCCAGGCCTCGCCGGTTTTATATAAAGGGTGCACGCTGGTGCTTCATCCCAGCTTTGATCCCCACAAGACCTATGAGGATATCCGTAAATATCAGGTAACGAAATTTTTGGGGGTCCCGACAGTTTACAAGTCTCTGGTCAAGGTTGAAGCGGAGAAGAGAGCAGCAAGTTCTTCTTTGAAGGTCAGTGCCATTGGCGGAGAAAAGTTAACGCCGGAGCTTATGTCTCAGTTCAAAGAAGCAGGGTTTTGCTTGCGCCAGATCATGGGGCAGACGGAAACCTCCATCCTTTTATGGGCCCACGAGGACGACGCGACGCGTAAACCCGGTTCGGTGGGTCGGCCTGTTTTTCATGCGGATGTGAGGATTGTAGATCCTCAGGGACGCCGCTGCGCGCCCGGACAGGTAGGCGAAATCATCGTCAGAGGGTCTATTATGATGACGGAGTACTGGCAAGACCCGGTTAAAACTGAGGAAACCATTAGGGGAGGGTGGCTGCATACCGGAGATCTGGCCTGCATGGATGAGGAGGGTTATTTTTATCTGGTCGACCGCAAAAAAGACATGTTTATTTCCGGCGGTGAAAATGTATATCCAGCAGAGGTTGAAAGAGTTTTGCGGACGCATCCCGGCATCGAAGATATTGCAGTGGTCGGTTTCCCGGATGAATTCTGGGGTGAGGTCGGGTATGCGTTCGTGATGCCAAAGCAGGGGGTAGAGCTGACCCCCGAGGACGTGATCGATTTCTGTGAGGGGCAGTTGGCGCGATACAAATGGCCTAAGCAGGTCATTTTTACAACTGATTTTCCTCGCACAGCTCTTGGAAAAGTGCGTAAAACAGTTATTCAACAGGACTACCTGAAAAACAAAAAGAACTAAAAAGATTTTCCGGTCTGCTACTTGTATCCCGCAGGACGCTTCACAGACCGGTTCTCAGGGCCGATAGGCATCTCGCAGACATCATTGCCGTCCTCGGGCAATTCCTTGAAGAACAACCTCTTAAAGGTTGTCGTCACCGGACTGGTGACAAATCTGACGGTAGTTCCGATGAGTCCACCGGCTTGAATATCCGGATCCAAATCGGAGAATTTGCCTTCGACTTCGATAGGTGTCGCCAGGCTGCAATATTCCGCCTTCTTGGGCGTAGGAGCCAGCTTCAAATCGAGCCGGTTTTTTCTGAAATCTACCTGCCGTTTACCGCAAATTCTGATTTTTGAGGTCTCGATTAAAAAAATGTCAGGTTTCAGCAATCCGTTTTTCATGTTCCAGCGACCAACCACGCAGTTGATTATTAACCCGTTCTCATCTTCTCTGGAAACGGCGGCCGCTATCAGGTTCACCGCCCACAGGTCAATAACACCGGCCTTGAGGTTTTCCAGGCGACCGGAAAAGTCAAGGTAGCCGTTGCTCTGGGGCATAAGCGTTTCGACACTGTTGGCACTGGATTTCAGATCCACGTCGAGGTTAATGCATCCACCCATTTTCGCCTTTGGATTCACTCTTCTTACTAGAAATTTTCAATTTTATTTGCAGGGCCATTTCTCCATCAAAAACCTGAATTCCGTCTCGACCG
>JASFJP010000266.1:0-6651 GCA_050121225.1 Desulfobacterales bacterium | reverse complement strand
TTATGCGGCCCGCAATTTCGGGCAGGCCCTTTCCCAAAAGGGATTTGGCAAATTCATTACCATCGGCGCCCAGTATTTGAGCGGTGGACGGGGCTTTACGGATCCGATGCCTATTGAGGAAGACAGTTCATCTTTAAAAAAGATTTCAGGCACAGCTGCACCCGGAGCATCGCTGGAAACACAGGACCTTGACGGCAAGCTTTATCTGGATAAATTGACCGGGCTTTACCTATCGGGTACCACCCATGAAGAAAATCAGCCCTGTCATCTGATTATCCCTGACCCGAACCTGTGCATCGCGGATTGCTATGATAACTATCGCAGTCCCTGCACCCGTTTCTGCCCCGCCCAAGTTTATGAGCTTGAGGAGGATCCGGATGGGACAAAGCGCCTGAAGCTTAACCCCTCAAACTGTCTCCATTGCAAAACATGTGAGATAAAAGATCCCTACAAGAACATTGTCTGGACCTGTCCCGAGGGTGGTGGAGGGCCTAAATACACCATTGTATGACCCTAAATTAAAATGATTCTCAATCAGCCCCGCCTATTTGGTGGGGCTGATTGGTTTTAACTCAATTGGGTAACTGAAGGGAGATCATTTTGAGCAAGGACATTGTAGAAAAAACGAAAAAAACCGCCGGATTGTATTTTAAGGATGTCAAGGGCCAAAAACCTTTCGATCTCTGGCGGTCGTTTGACCCGGATCTAGCCAAAGATCTGTCGTTATTTATAACCGGGCAAATGTATGCCCGTGAGAAAATACCCCATACCACCCGGCAGCTGATAACCGTCGCAGCGTTGACTGTTCTTTCCCGAACAGATGAACTTCGGCTGCATATTCAGGCAGCTTTAAATGTTGGTTGCACGCCAAAGGAAATTGCCGAGGTGATTTTTCAAACCGCCATTTACGGTGGAATACCGGCCACCAATTCCGCTCTGAAGACGCTTAAATCGGTTCTGGAAGAAAAAAGCCTCTGGCCTCTCGATTGACTTCTCGACAGTTCGCAAAGAATACCGTAATTACTGCGGCCAGATTCCGTTCGTTCGGCCGTGCATAGACCCTGAGACACCAGCCGATCAAGGAGATCTCAGTCGGCAACCGATTTTTTTTCGATTTTGGCATTTTTTTACATTAGAATCGGGTAACCTATGTGTTGGCATTTGTGAATTATGTTATACTGATTGTCATAAATATGTTCGGTTTGGTCCAGATCAATAACAGGCGCGGATACCTTTGTATGATCACTCATGGTTATAGCAATTTATGACAACCGCTATCGGAACGTTATTCTGACGAACGCTCTAAGTCGATGATAGCGATAATACCTTTTTGACCTAAAATTGCCCCGGCACCGAAAAGCTTTAATGCTTGACACAACCTTTTAATTTCTTTTAAGTGTTCTAAAGCCCTATAAACAGATCACATCATTTCAATCTGTGCAGTGCGGTGGACCGATTATATATAAGTGGCCAGCTACGATGGCCAGTATAAAAAAATTGGTTATCTCGAAAGCCCAAGTGACGTCACTTACTGGAGCTTTTAGGATAACCACGTAAAAAAATTATTAGAGCGTTTAGATCAAAACATAGACGTTATTGATAGCCAAAGAAGGCTTGCAAAACCTCAGATATCGGAGCGTTATTCTGACAAACGCTCTAAGGAGGATAACCCGATGAAATTAAAACAGATTGTGGTATCAATTGAGAATGAACCCGGTCGTTTGTTTGAAGTGACAAGTGCCCTGGGTAAAGCTGGAATAAATCTTCGGGCGCTCAATCTCGTGGACACGGGCGCTTTTGGTCAGCTCCGATTGCTGGTATCCGATGTCCCCACGGCTCGGCGAATTCTGATGGAAATGGCAATTCCTGCCTTTGTCAATGAGGTGATAGCCGCTGAAATTGAGGATATGCCCGGGAGTTTGGCCAAAATACTTCAGCCGCTCACGGATGCCGATGTCCATGTTGTATTTATGTATGCCTTCATCGGTTTTTCACAGGGCAAAGCGGTAATGATATTCCGTTTCAGCGACAACGACAAGGCCATCGGAATTTTGCAAGCAAATGGTATTAATTTACTGGATGCCGATGCGTTTGGAATACTTGAGACAGAAAGATGAAATTCCAGTTTTTTCCGAGACTGTCCTTCAAAAAAGTGACCTCAAGAGGCGTAGTAAAAGTTTAATCCTAAGATATACTTGCACCAAAATGTCTAAACTGCCCAAAATCAAGAAATTGGATGATTCAAAGCTCAAGAAGAATCAGAAAAAAATCCAACAGGATCGTTATCGGGTGCTTATCGAGGATGTGGCAGACGGATTTTACGAGGTTGATCTGCATGGAACGTTCAGATTTTTTAATGATGCCCTTTGTCGAATTTTCGGATACTCACGAAATGAAATCAAGGGGCGCAATTTTCGAGAATTCATGGATGAAGCTAATGCTCAGATCGCCTTTGACGCCTTTAATAAAATTTATCGTTCGGGTAGAGGTCTCGTTGATATCAATTGGGAGATCGTTCGCCGAGACGGTGAAAAACGATATTTGGAGATTTCCGCCAAATTGATTACCGATGAAGGGGATGAAATAGTCGGGTTTCGGGGAATTGCACGTGATGTAACCGATAAAACTTTGGCTCAGAAGGCGTTGAAAGAGTCGGAGACCTGCGCGTTGGAGCTTTCTCAGGTCAGCCGGCGCGCAGAGCAGCGTTATCGCGCGCTTCTTGAATTTCTGCCCGATCCTGTGTTTGCGTTTAATCTGGACAACACCGTATCCTACCTGAATCCGGCCTTTGAAAAGGTTTTCGGCTGGTCTTTCCAAGAACTGGAAGGCAAAATAGTGCCCTTTGTACCGGAATCTCAAAAAGGCCAAACCCGAAATGGTATTGGCAGGTTACTGAAGGAAAAGGTCCTCCATGGCTTTGAAACCAAGCGTTTAACCAGGGACGGGCGAATGCTGGACATTATTATCGATGGCGCAATGTTCTATGATGAAGAGAATCAGCCTGCAGGACAGGTCATCACCCTGCGTGACATTACCCGGGAGAAGCGCACATCAAAAATTAATCAAGCGCTCTTCCGCATTGCTCAAGCACTCCATCAATACCGGGGCTTGGATGAGCGTCTGGAAGTTATCACCAAAGAAGTTCAAGATCTTTTGGGTGTTGAAGGGGCTATGGTGATTCTTTTGGATGAGGAAAACAAGGAATTCTTTTTCCGTGAGGCAGCGTTTGACGACAGTGAAACTGTTAGAAAAATGAAAGAGATTCGGTTTCCGGTAGATAAAGGGGTGGCAGGCCAAGTTTATCAAACTGGAAAACCGCTGATTGTTCATGATACATCCAAGAGCCCTTATTTTTTCAGGCAAGTGGATCAGCAGGCAAAGTACCAAACGCGAAGCATGCTGGATGTCCCTATTCAGATTGGAGACCGCCTTATCGGGGTGCTGTGTGCCGTCAATAAGAAAGATAGCCGGTTTGATGAGACGGACATTGATTCATTGGCAGCTATTGCCAATTTTGTGGCACTTCCGATTGAAAATGCCGGCATCAATGAAGAGCTTAAACACTCCTATCGGGAAGTGCAGACCCTCAACCGAGCCAAAGATCGGGTTATTCACCATCTATCGCATGAGCTAAAAACCCCGGTGTCCATATTGGCGGCCTCCCTAAGCATTTTAAAAAAAAGACTGACCGCTTCTGATGATCAGGGACTGGGGCGGATTTTAGAACGCGCCCAGAGAAATCTAAATCGCCTGCTTGAAATGCAGTATGAGATTGAAGATCTTTTAAGTGAAAAAAATTATAATACATATTATTTGCTTTCATCTCTGTTGGATATCTGCACCGATGAATTAGAAGTGCTGGTCACCCAAGAACTGGGTGAAAAGCACATTATTGAGCGCCTACGCCAGCACATTGAGAATCTCTTTGGCCCCTATGAAGCCATATTCGAAGAGATCAAGTTGGATCAATTCGTTAAGCAAAAAGTTAAGGCACTTCGCCCTCGATTCAAACATCGTACTTGCAGGGTTAAGGTCCAGACCAGTACAGTGGCTAATATTTGGATTCCTCCCGAAGTACTCGACAAAGTTGTTGAGGGGCTGCTGCGTAACGCCATTGAAAACACCCCCGATGACGGTCGCATTGTCGTTTCGGTGAGAACTGGTGAAATCGGTCCTGAACTCAAAATTAAGGACAACGGGATCGGAATTACTTTGGAAAATCAACGTTTAATTTTTGAAAATTATTTTACGTCCTATGATACGCTGCAATATTCATCGCGCAAACCATACGATTTTGGCGCCGGGGGCAAAGGTTTCGATTTGCTGCGCATGAAAATTTTTTCTGAACGCTACCATTTTAAGCTCCAGCTGGATTCCGAACGATGCGGTCACATTCCAGAGGATAGAGATCCCTGTCCGGGGAAGATCGATGAATGTCTTCGAAATCAAAAAATGGGGGACTGCCAGGATTCAGGCGGGACCACAGTTGTTGTGCAGTTTTATCCGGCTGACCGATTCTCAAAAGATAATTTGACTAAGATACATGCGGATTGATGTTGAAGCCAACCCGCTCTCGGTCTTCTAGTTACAGAGGGGTCGCCTATCCATTGCTGTCGGGGCGCAGCTAAAGGCGAAGACCGATCACATTGGTAACCCCCTTGGGCGCAATTTCCGCTTTGCTGCAACAAGCTGCAGGGTATTCCGGTGAAGGCGAATAGAATCGTCACCAGAATTGGGAAAAAATTAACTATTTATTATCGGGACTTTAAAAATGGGCCAATTCCAGCAAAAAGACCATAACCTGCAAGGAGCCATCCAAAAGCAAGATCAATTCTTTCGGGAAATTGAAATTCAGTTTTTGATTCACGAACTCAAAGATCCGATTTCGATTATCGAGACCGGCTTGAGGACACTTTTGGAGAGACAAGAAAAATTCGGCAGCCTGACCTCAAAGCAGGAAAATACACTCAAACGAACGTTGCGAAACACCAAAAAGGCCCGGAGCTTGTTAAATAATTTGCTTGAGATCGGTCGCTCCGAGTCCGGATGCTTTATTTGCTCACGCTTTCAACCTGCTCAATCCGCGTTTCAAGCGATAAAAGATTCATTGGAAATCATGACCGGTCCTCTTGCAGATCAATTGGGTAAATATCAATCGGAGAAAGATACCTTGGAGCTACTTTCGCACCACGGTATTTTTATGGATATTGCCTCTGAAGTGACGCAATCCGAGATGTTTCAGGACGAGGTCAAATTTCGCCAGATCTTAGGCAATCTTTTTAAAAATGCGCTTCATCATCGGCAGCAGCAGGTTCAAATCAAGATGACAATTGAAAGCCAGCTTTTTCATTTGGCGGTATTCGATGATGGCCCGGGTGTCGAACCGGAACACCACGAGATGATATTTAGGCGCTATGCCCAAGTGAAGGAATGTTCAATTGTTCCCCGCAAGGGGCACGGTCTCGGGTTGGCGGGCGCCCTGGTTTTGGCTCGATGCCTGGGCGGCGATATTATGATTGACAGCCAAAAGGGCCAAGGTGCGACGTTTCGATTGACGCTGCCGCTGAGTTTGGATACTGCGCAGGAGTAAGCGGCGCTTGGACAGCTTACGAATTGCAGGCAGTGCCCGGTTTTCGCGAGCGATTATTCATTACGCTCTTTGAAGGAGTTGGAATTAAAAACTCCCCGACATCTCAATTAACTGATCTGACTTTTTGATCTTTGAAGGTTTGACAAGCCTTTTTTAAAGAAAAGGTATGGGCTTACCCGTGCGAAAAGCCAGGGCCTGACACAGGGCAACTATACTTCCGTTTGCATCTGTGACCCTGATGTCGTAGCTTGCGGTTTTTTTGGTTTGGTTGATCCGGCGTGATTCGGCCTGCAATTCCAATCCCGGCTCCGGGCTGGACACATAGGTAACATTGACATTTAGCGCGACCGCTACAGTTCCGTCCGTCTGCGCGGATGTCTCAAAAGCTTCGTCAATGAGTCCGAATATAGCCCCTCCATGGGCTCTGGAATAGATATTATTCATCTTTTGAGGATCATAGATCATTTTTACGACCGAGAAACCGTCCTTCAGTTCGACCAGCTTCATATGCAACGCCTGCGCAAACGGTTCTCTTTTCACCGACTGTACAATTGCTTGCTTGACTACTTCGTCCATTAAGCATCTCCAATTCGGTAAGCTGAGAGGATTGTGCAAACACTACCAGAAAGACAATACGATGACAACCAAGCTTTTTGCTTGACTTGCAAACAGAGTAGCTACTATATAGCTATAAAGCGTATTATACCAGCCACGTTGCAAGTCTGTTTATAGAGCGTTTGTCAGAATAACGTTCCGATATCGATGGTTTTGTAAGCCTTCTTTGGGTTATCCTTAACGCCTTTGCTTTGATCCAAACGCTCAAAATGATAATCAGTTCTAAATCCATTCATTTTCAGGAAAGGAGGTGAAAAGACCGTCTCGTCGGATAAGGAGGTACGTTTTTCAACGTTTTTCAAAAAAGGAGGATTTAAAATGAAGCGAAAATTCTTTATAATTCCTTTAATCGCCTGCCTCGGGTTGGTTTTCGGGATCATCGGAGCTTATAACGCCGAAGCAGAAACCGTCAAGCTCACCTACAGCAATTTTTTTCCGCCCGGACA
>JASFJP010000265.1:0-6693 GCA_050121225.1 Desulfobacterales bacterium | reverse complement strand
GATTATCGCTCTTACCTCGAATGTCAGGATAAAGTCGGGCAACTTTACCGAGATCAAAACCAATGGACCCGAGCGGCAATCCTTAACGTCGCACGTATGGGTAAATTTTCATCCGATCGCTCCATTTGGGAATACTGCGAGGATATCTGGCGCACCAAACCGGTGCCCATTGAATTGGGGTCACATCTTAATTATTAAGATGTGACCCCAATACCCGTATTGTAAAATGTTGTTGCAATCTTCAACTTATTGAATTAATGAATGAACAGTTCTAAGAATAGTTTTCAAAAAAATAAAGTTCAATGCATTATAATTTTAAGTCACCACACACCAATTTCCCCGGTGGGTCCAAAACGGACTACCTCAGGCTTTCATCTGTAAACGAATTAGGCTTTAAGGAGTGAGACATGCTGACAACCTCTATCTTGAAACGTCTTTTCTGTGTGGAAAACGGTCGGGTTCATGGCAAATCCGCTGCGTCCAAAATACTTGGGCTGCTCATTGTAACGCTTGTAATCGGCGGCTGCGCGATGGTGGGGCCCGATTATGTCAAACCTGCGGCACCGGAAGCCAAGGAGTGGATAGAGGCGGATAGTCCGAAAATTAAAAGCGAGGAAGCCGAATTTAAAGATTGGTGGACCGTATTCAATGATCCGGTTCTCAATGAATTGATTCAGACGGCCTACCAGCAAAACCTGCCGCTGCAAATCGCCGGATTAAGAATCTATGAGGCCCGGGCGCAATTGGGAATTGCTTTTGGATTTC
Source organism: Desulfobacterales bacterium (assembly GCA_050121225.1). Lineage (GTDB taxonomy): Bacteria > Desulfobacterota > Desulfobacteria > Desulfobacterales > JAFDCJ01 > JAFDCJ01. The sequence goes on along the minus strand of JASFJP010000265.1, from coordinate 5,928 downwards.
AATACCCCCAGACCCAGCAAGGCCTCGGTTCGGCAACCGCCAACCAGATTAGCAAAAATGCGCCCAACGTTGCTGTCGCCGATAGATACTATACAGTCTACGATATTGGATTGGATGCAGCCTGGGAGCTGGATGTTTGGGGCAAATTTCGGCGTGGGGTGCAAACCGGCGTGGCCAACCTGGAGGCATCCATCGCCGATTACGACGATATTCTGGTGTCGTTGACCGCCGAGGTGGCGAATACATTTATCATCTTGCGCACATCCGAAGAACGCCTGGCGGTGGCCCGTGAAAACGTTAAGATCCAAAAAAGATCTCTGGATATCGCCGAGGTCCGGTTTAAAGCCGGTGCCGTTACCGAACTCGATGTCACCCAGGCCAGAACACTTTTACGGTCCACCGAGGCGACGATCCCCGGTTTTGAATCCGATGTTCGGCAGGCGAAAAATGCATTGGCCATTTTACTGGGAAAACTACCCGGTGAAATAGATGCGATGTTGAAAGGCCCCGGGCTCATACCGGAGGTTCCCTCTGAGGTAGCGGTGGGTATTCCAACCGAATTGCTGCGCCGAAGACCGGATATCCGCTTTGCCGAACGTGCTTTAGCCGCTCAGAGTGCTCAGATCGGCTTTGCCAAAGCGGATCTATTCCCGCATTTTTCGTTGTTCGGCACACTGGGTTTTCAAACCAGCGACTATACGGATAATTCCAGTTTCAGCGATTTGTTTAAGCAGGATAGCTTTACCTATTCCGCCGGTGGCGGCTTTAACTGGGATCTGTTCAATTACGGCAGGATAACCAACCAGGTCCGGGTAGAGGATGCCCGCTTCCAGGAACTGGCGGTCAACTATGAAGACACCGTCATTCGGGCCGCTCAGGAGGTGGAAGACGCCATGGTCGGATTCTTGAAATCGCAGGATTCGGTTTTTTTCCTGGCAGACGCCGTCAAGGCCGCCTCGCGTTCGGTGGAGCTATCCTTGATTCAATACCGCGAGGGGCTGGTGGACTACCAACGCGTATTGGACACCCAGCGCGAATTAACAACCCAACAGGACAATCTGGTATTCACCGCCGGATCGGTGGGTCAAAATCTAATCGCCATGTACCGGGCATTGGGCGGTGGCTGGGAGATCCGTGAAGGAAAAGATTTTGTCCCTGAAGACATCAAGGAAGAAATGATAGAACGAACCAACTGGGGTGGTATGATGGTAACGGATGAACTGGAATATCCCCCCTCTGAGGAGGTTCGAAGCATTTTCAACAAGCCGGATTGGTAAACACCGGTGTCCCGGGGTGAAAACCGCGAGATACGGGTGAAATAGTACGATCGCATAATCCACAATCATACTCGTCATCTTAAGAACGATCAATGTGATCTTCCACCGAGGGGGTAGACAATTGATCTGTTTACTTTTGACTTCGCGATCATCGATTTATTTTTGATGTAGGAGGAGCTTATCACCCACAACCAACTTGGCTCCAATGATAGCTATTCGCGGCTGAAAAGCCGCTCCCACATTCTCATAAACAATTAAGGTGACGCACATACGCGACGGCGGGAATCCGATACCATCAACTTTGACAGCTTTTTCATTATCAATTGGGGCCTTTGAGACAACCGGTTTATCAATTTACAAAATTAGAGAGTTTTAGAGGAATTTTTAGCATGACACGGGAATTCGACCCCAGAAAAAGTTATCTCACTCTTAAAGCAAATGAAAAGATGGTGGCATTTGTAGGGTATTCCATTCATCTCGAGGAGACCAGTGAAACAAAGCACGGGGTGGTGAAAATATCCTCTGATCATCGTCCTTACGGCGGTGGTTTTCTGACGCTCACGTTCATTGTGGATATCGGGGATCGGCAAGATTTAAAGAATCAACTGAACCGGTTGTTCAATAGCCTGACGGAAGTTTCTATCAGAGCTTCTTTAGGCAAAGATTTTGAAAGAATGGTCAAAGTCTCACTTGATTCTCTGGAAAAAGTAAAAGGGTGGTATGTTGAGGAGATCAAGGTCCATTTTCGCGCCATTGAAGATCGAGAAAAAGTTATTATCGAAGAAAAAATTATCCCCGCGTTGGAAGGCTGCTTACCCTTCACATTTGATCCGGTGGAATGGTGGCCGGAAAGCAGGCCGGATGAATCTCCGGAAAAAAAAGATATCGAAGAAGATATCTCCCTGACAACGCTTTTCAAAAAATGGTTTGGAGCAGGTTAGGAGATGGAGTAGTGAAGTGCTGGAGCAATGGATAAAAGTTGTTCCTCTAATTATTAGACAACATTCCAATAGCTCCTGTACTCCAACACTCATAGCTTCTGTCAGCGGACAGGATACCGATTTGTCACGTCACAAGAAAATGGCGGGGAGATCAGATTATTTAATTAGGAGGACCCATGTCGCTAAAAGTTAAAACAGACCAAAAACGGCCGGGAGTCTTCGTTGTTTCCCCGATTGGATCCATCGATTCGAATACACATACCATTTTGGACGAAAACGTCGATAACGTGTTAAAGAATTTGCCGGACGTCGTTATATTTGATATGGAATTTACCGACTATATCAACAGCACTGGCATCCGGGTTTTGTTAAAAACCAAAAAAGCACTAAAAAAAAGTGCGGGGAAGCTATTATTCATGAATTTGCAACCTCAAATTAAAAAAGTATTTAAAATCCTGCAAGCTTTGCCAACGATGAAGGTATTTGCGAGTATTGGAGAAATGGATGCGTATTTGGATGCGATGCAGAAAGCCGCACGCTAAAACTGATGTCAGTTGACATTGATATTAGGCGTGCTAGTTTCTCTTTATGAGAAATGGATACAAGAGGGACACTCCTACAAATGCCACAAACAAAATCTGTTGATAGCCCTTCCGTGCCCGGTGAAATCAGTTTTGGTCAACCTGATGAAAGCACCCTACTGATATCGCTCAAAGGCAGTTGGAACATAGAAGAACCAATACCGTCTGTCGATGAAGCTCAATGGAAAAAGGTTACCATGCCCAAAATTCAGCGAGTGACCTTCGATACCAAGAATCTAACCAACTGGGACAGTGGCCTTTTAACATTTCTGATAAAATTAAACGAGCAATGCCAAAAAGGCGGGATTGCCGTCGATGCGGGAGGACTGCCGGAAGGGGTAAAAAGACTACTGAAACTCGCTTTCACGGTACCCGAGAGAAAGGGGGCCCGTAGAGAAGCGACGCGTGAACCTGTTTTGGCGCGCATCGGCTCAGCGAGCATTGGGCTTTGGCAATCTTCCAATGAATTTTTGGCGTTTATCGGTGAGGCATTTCTAGCATTTCTGAAGTTTTTAGTGGGTAAGGCAAGTTTTCGTCGCAGTGATCTGAGCCTGTTCATTCAGGATTGTGGAGCTAGTGCACTTCCCATTGTCACCTTGGTCAGTTTCCTGGTCGGCTTGATCCTTGCATTCGTGGGGGCCGTTCAGCTAGAAATGTTCGGTGCCCAGGTCTATGTGGCCAATCTGGTCGGTATTGCCATGGTCCGTGTTTTGGGAGCGGTGATGGCCGGAATTGTGATGGCGGGTCGCACCGGTGCGGCGTTTGCCGCCCAGCTGGGAACGATGCAAGTCAACGAAGAAATCGATGCACTGAAAACTCTCGGTGTATCTCCTATGGAATTTCTTGTGCTGCCGCGGATGTTGGCACTGGTCCTGATGATGCCGCTGATCTGCATCTATGCCGACTTGATGGGCGTGCTGGGCGGCCTGGTCGTGGGGGTCGGTATGCTCGATATTGGCTTGATACAGTATCTCAATCAGACAAAGGCTTCGTTAACTGTGACCTTCTTTCTTATCGGGCTTTTTCAGGCTTGTGTTTTCGGAGTGCTGGTTGCCTTGGCCGGATGCCTCAGGGGAATGCAGTGCGGCCGGAGTGCGTCGGCCGTGGGGGAGGCAACAACTTCGGCGGTGGTCACCTCGATCGTAGCCATCATTGTCGCCACCGGGATCATAACCGTGGTGTGCAATGTTTTGGGGATTTGAGGTTCAGCGTTCAGAGGTCTGGGTTCTGGGTTTAGAGTTCAAAGCTTAGGTTACCATCTCCGAGGGGTAAATCCCTAACCCGGACATGCCGAAACCAAATAGAATAAAGTATCACGAAAGCTCGAAAGTACGAAAACACGAAAAAAGACAGGTTAGATTTCGTGCTTTCTAAATTTCGCTTGCCCAGTTAAACCTTTTTATACTGTTTAACCGGGGTGTTTTCATGATTAAAATGTTTTTTCCATAAAATGCAAAGATATTACAATTAAGATCCTAATATCCGGATTACGAAAAATGAACTTAGAGCCAGAAATCGCCTATACGTCGGAAACGGTGATCCTGCAATTTGTAATTTTGTTGAACCGTCAACAGGTCGCGAGTAATGTCAATAAAAGTATGACAACCTTGAACGTTGAACCCTGAACTTTTAAACCTTGGATCTCTGAAACCAGAACCGCTTAACTTTTACAGAAAATTAATGATGCCCGAGACAAAAACTGCAAAAAAAGCCCACATCACCGTCAAGGACCTTACCATGGCTTACGGCAGCTTTATCGTGCAGCAGGATCTCAACTTTACCATCTACCGCGGTGATATATTCATCATCATGGGCGGCAGCGGATGCGGTAAGAGCACGCTCATGCACCATATGGTGGGTCTTAAGGAGCCGGCCAAGGGCAAGGTGTTCTATGAAAAGGTCAGTTTTTGGGACACCGAACCTGACAGCCGGGTTCGACTCATGCGAAATATCGGCATATCCTACCAGAGCGGCGCACTGTGGAGCTCCATGACCCTGGCTGAGAACATCGCGCTTCCGCTACAACAATATACCGAGTTAAATCCTGCTCAAATCCGCGAAATCGTGTCGTTGAAACTGGCTCTGGTCGGCCTGGCCGGCTTTGATGATTACTATCCGTCCGAGATTAGCGGCGGTATGCAAAAGCGGGTGGGGCTGGCCCGGGCGATTGCATTGGACCCCGAAATCGTCTTCTTTGACGAACCCTCGGCGGGACTGGATCCGATCAGCGCCCGACTGCTCGATGATTTAATTCTCGAACTCAGCCAAAGCCTTGGAGCGACGGTGGTTATCGTCACCCATGAACTGGCCAGTATCTTTGCAATCGGCAACAACTCGGTGTTTCTCGACCCGGAAGCCAAAACCATGATTGCCCAGGGAAATCCCAAAAAATTGCTCGCGGAATCAAAAAATCCCACGGTGCATAAGTTTTTAACCCGAGGAGAGGATTAGAAAAATTGGAATGATAATGTATTGGAGTACTGGAATGTTAGAGTATGGAGTGATGAGAAATTCTACAGGTGGCAGTAGTACGAGCATTTGCTATAGTTAGGAGATGACCAAATCATGAGTAAACAAGCAAATAAAACGGCAATCGGTGCATTCGTGGTGGTCGCGCTGGCACTGGGGGTGGCGGCTATAGTCGTTTTCGGCTCCGGAAAGTTCTTTGTTAAAAAAGATGTCTACGTGGCGTACTTCCGGGGATCGGTAAAGGGGCTGAGAGTTGGCGCACCGGTGGTGTTTAGAGGCGTTAAAATCGGTGAGGTTACCAATATTATGCTTTATTCCGACCGTCGTGATATGATTGTGCAAATTCCAGTTATAATGGCGGTAGATCCTAGAAATTTCAAAAACATTGGTCCACCAGTGGAAAATCGGAGAGAATATCTTGAAAAAGCGATCGAAAGTGGTTTACGGGCCCAGCTGCAGATGCAGAGTTTGGTCACCGGGCAGCTTATGATCAACGTTGATGTATATCCGGATAAACCGGCAAGGTTATTGGGCGACAAAGGACTGGCAGATCTCGGGAAGGATGTGCTGGAGATCCCGACGCTTGACACCTCTATGCAAAAAATTGAAAAAACGCTCGAGGAGTATCCTCTCGAAGACTTAGCCAAAAGCATCAACAGA
>JASFJP010000264.1:0-6706 GCA_050121225.1 Desulfobacterales bacterium | reverse complement strand
CCTGCTGCCGGCTTCCCCATCGATATTCAACAAGAACTTTCAGAACTGCTGAAAAAAGCCGATCAGCTTAACCGCGAGGAATTGCTGGAAGCTCTTCAAAGATTGGCGGGTTTAGATTCAAATTCAGGCGTTTGAAACCGGATGTTGGCGAGTCACGGCAATGAAATTTTGCGTTCATGTTAAGTTCAACCTTGATGCTCATCTTGATTCCTACCTGGCTGCGGCAGAAGGCGGATCACCCCAACCGTTCCGTCGACTTCCACCATCTGGCGGTCGTGAAGTTTCGTCATCAGCCCGTCGACGCCCACAACGCACGGCTTTCCGTACTCACGCGCGATCACTATACCGTGTTGCAGAATCCCGCCGACCTCCGCGAGGGTCGTCTGTTCAGTGCCGGGGAACGAAACGATCAGGGACATGTCCATACCTTCGGGATTAATTGTCCTGATGGATTTATGCAATTTACAGACAATCCGACGTGAGCGCCATGATTGCCACTGCCCTCGATTTGAATCATGGCACATTGCATATGTCTTCACCTACTAACGAATCATCCCCTGCTCCAAGCCTACGTGGATTTTTAAGAAATGAAAAGCGCGTTTGCTATTTATCTTCCGACTTAATGCAGTCATTGATCACTTTCTCTACTTTTTCAGGTGAAAGACGGCTGCCGGTTTTTCGCGGTGAACCGCCAATGATAGAGCTTCCACCCCAGCAATTTTCCTGTGAGAATAGTTTCTCAGTTTTATTTAAAGCTTCATAAATTCGTTCTAAAGGAAACATGACGAAAGGCGACATTTTTCCAATTGTATAAGAGTAGACATCTTCTCTGTTTTCAACCAAAGCGACATAGGCTTTTGTTTTTTCAGAGAATAGTTTCGTGCGCGCGTAAGGTCCCTTTTCAGAGATCAGCTGCCATCCGGGTCCGCCACCAATTTTCTCAAATCCTGTATCCAATTCAATTTCTCCGCTTCGCCCACTAATCGCCGAATCAATTCTGTCGCACACAGACCAGAGGATATCTTCCATTTCGTTTTTCGACATTCTGTATATGCTTCCGTCAGCTCGTGCTTTCGTGTAAGGCTCATATATCCAGGCTTGTCTGCGAATTTCCGGACTGTCGGGATTTATGGGATAGGCACCCGCTGACGCGTCAAGAATATCTTCAAATAATATTAATTGAAATAAAAGGTTCTCAAACCGTAACCCTACCAATTTGTCTGAGTTTTTTAGCAGCCAGCAAGATAGGCAAACATCCTGATCGACGTCATTTATGTAAACATGAGCATTTGGTTCACCTTGCTTTTGGAAAGTATCAAGCAGACCAAGGCAAATATAAAAATATACTTGCGCGCATGTGCTGCGGGTGGCAATACGGGCGACACCCTCATGATGATTGAAATTGGCGTAAGGCCCTTGAATCAAAAATCTGGGGGGTCCTTTAACATAACCATCAAGAGCGATTGAAAAATTCGGCCTTGAATCTATGAAATCCTCCCAGCTTATGATGACTCTCGGTTCTAAATTAAATCGAATCATAAAAATATCCCACTAAAATCGGCTAATAAATCTTAAAATAAGCCATGAGATTCCTACAATTGAATTTTGAAGCTTTAGTTTTTAAGACGAATAGGAAAATTTGGAGGACAATCTATAATTATAAAGATAGCTTTTTATACTGAAGAGATCAAGTCTTCTCTATTGAATAGAGAATGTTGCTGAAATATTGACATACTCGAAGACGGAGGCATACGCTTAGATTTTTGATGAATGGTAAAATCGTCCTCCTATGGCAGCTCGGAGATGAGTCTACGATATTCATCCTCTGTAAATATCCTGAAAGTTTCCGTTCGAATTGCTCCGGTTGATCCAATGGTCAAGGCGAGTTTGGTTGCTGTTTCGTCATCAAATTTGAATAAAAAAATGCCAGATAGCAATTTTAATGAGATTGGCTCATACACGATTCATATATCTCAGTATTTTCAGTATTATCAGAGTGATAGATAGCAGGTATCATGATAGATAGCAGGTATCAAAGGTAACGGTATAACATTTTTTTCTAAATTAGAGTCTTGTCTAAATCTTTCCAAGATAGTGCCGATAAAATATGTAGGATTTATTGGCCCAAATCACACAAAAATCCATCATATGGCCCTTAACGATTCAGTAGAGAAAGCTGCGTTTGTGCTTCATAGTAGCTGATACAAGCGCATACAGCATTTTTACATTTTATGGACTGTCACCGCATGATAAGAAGTTTAACCAATACAACTACTCAAAAAAAACAATGGGACTACGCCGGGTTTACCTTGGTTGAAATCTTTATAGCTATAGCCGTCATCGGAATTTTGGCCTCTATTGCGATACCCAATTACATCAGTTATCGATACAAGGCCAAAATTGCTAGGGCCATTGACGAGATGAAAATAATCGAGATAGCTATAGCCGATTACGTTTTAAATGAAGCTGAACTTCCGGATAGTTTGAACGATGTCGGAAAGGACCATCTTACCGATCCCTGGGGTAACCCCTATCGATATTTGAGAATTGATGGCGGCACAACACCCGGTCTGAATGGCAAACGGCGCAGAGACAAAAATGCGAATCCGGTAAACTCTGACTTCGATTTATACAGCATGGGTAAAGATGGTAAAACCGCAGCCCAGTTTATGGCCCAAAAAGCTCGCGATGATATCGTACGCGCCAATGATGGCAGGTATTACGGACTGGCCGAGGAGCACTAGCCCAATAGATGCAAATGCGCCTAGAGACCAAAATTTTCAACAGCAAAATATCACGTCGGGTTTTCTTAACTTTTGTGACCTGTGCTCTGCTACCAGTTTTGTTTTCTGCTATTTTGGTCTATTTTCAAGTCACCCGACATCTTCAGGATCGGGCCTTAAATAACCTTCGACATGCCGCAAAATCCCTCGCCCTGAACATAGATGATCGCCTTAAAATTCTTGAAGAGGAATTGGAATTCATCAATCTCATCATTAGTAAACTCACTACACTCAATCCCCTGGAATTAGATGATAGGCTTCGCAACAGACTATTGAAAGGATTTAATAGCATCACTCTTTTTGTAAGTCCAAGCCAATCCCAGCCGATTCTCAACCGATTGGCGATAAATACCATACAGCTTTCGCCTGAGGAGATCCGGCATGTGACGGAGGGCAAAACGCTTTTAGTGGAAATGAATGCCCCGCAATCAAAACTTTCGATTCTCATGCTGCGCCTGTTAGATGCCAAAAAAGGCACCGAAAAATTATTGGTAGGTGAGGTCAATTTAAAATATTTAATGGCGATCGATGAGTTGGCTAATCTTCCAATGGATACTGAACTCTGTATCTTGGATTCGTCTCAGAATCTGCTTTATAATTCCAAAGCTTACACGGCAAAAATCGCAGGCACGTTCAAAGCAAACAGCCAGTTGTCGACTTCAGGGCAATTTGAATTTAATGCCAATCAGGAACATTATTTTGCTATCTACACCCAGATGTTCTTAAAACCGAGCTATAAAATTTCCCATTGGACGGTATTACTCATCAAAGCAAAATCTGATGTAATTGCCCCTTTAGCTGAATTTAGAAGGTTTTTTCCACTATTTTTTATTTTAATCTTTATAGTGGCGGTGTGGTTGAGCCTTGTGAACATCCGTAGAAATTTAGTTCCAATTGAGGCCCTAAAGAAAGGCGCACAGCGAATCGCCCAAAGAGATTTTCATCATCATGTAAATATACAAAGTGGTGACGAGTTCGAGGAATTGGGAAAAGCGTTTAATTTGGCCAGCCAGCAATTGGCCCTCTTCCAACAAAAAAACGAACAGGCACGAGATGCGTTAATAAAAGCCCGCGATAATTTGGAAGAAAAGGTTAAAGCGCGGACCACTGAATTAGCAGAAGCCAAAGAGGCTGCCGTAACCGCCAGCAAAGCAAAGAGCGAATTTTTGGCCAACATGAGTCATGAATTAAGAACACCTTTGAATCATATCCTCGGATTTACGGAGTTGGTCCTAAGTAAAAACTTCGGAGATTTGAGTGATACCCAGGAAGAATTTCTCAATGATGTGCATGGAAGCAGCCATCATCTACTATCATTGATCAATGATATTTTAGACATCTCTAAAGTAGAGGCAGGTAAATTGGAATTACAACCCTCGAATGTCAATCTGCCCGATTTATTAGAAAATTGTCTTATCATGATTAAAGAAAAAGCCTTAAGCCACTCGATCGAAACAGTAGTCAATGCTAATGGCACTCCTAATGAGATTGTAGCTGATGAACGAAAGCTCAAACAAATCATGTACAATCTACTTTCCAATGCGGCGAAATTTACGCCGGATGGTGGAAAAATCTCAGTTTCTGCTCAAAAATATCGCCCTAAAAGCGAAGATGGGATAAATTCTGAAAGTAATTCACAAGAAGCTATCAAAATCAGTGTATCAGACACGGGTATCGGAATACGGCATAATGATTTAAATCGAGTGTTTAATCCATTTGAGCAATTGGATAGCTCTGCCAGTCGAAGGTTTCAAGGCACAGGACTTGGGCTTTCTTTATCCAAGCAATTAGTAGAACTTCACGGAGGTAAGATATGGGCAGAATCCAAAGGAGAAAACAAGGGGGCTACATTTAGTTTTATAATTCCGACATGATGAATCATATCCTCATCTACTCGGTCGAATTGTATGGCCAAAACTTGCTTACTAAAAAACTTCGGGTTTGATAGCTTTAATCGTTTAATTGCTGCTATGCGATAGTTGGAGTATCTGGCCATTAGCACAAGTTTCTGAAAATATTATATTTCAAATGCGTATCTCAGGATTTTCAATGTTATTCATGCCGTAGAGATATAGAAGCAGTAAGAGCGAGATCCGTCAAACTTTCGATGCAGTATGGATCAGACAGGTTTCTTTGGGGGTAATTTATTGCAGACAACATCTAAGATGCACAGAATCAGATACCAAGGTTCTGCAGAGGTTTTGGCAGCGATTGCATCCACAAACTTGCTTCACGTTCGCATATGTCAAATGGTTTTCACGTTCTGAGTTAATTAAAACTAATCAGACTTTTCTAGCCGATTGTAGTCAATGGCTCTTTGGATGGCAACACCACCCTGTCCAGCTACTGCCATGGTAAAGTTGAAGTCAGCTTCAGTAAAATAGCGGATTTCAGCCGTGAGCAGCCGCAAGATTCCGATAACTTCATCTTGGAAGGTTATGGGTACGGCCAGTATGCTACTGATGCCTTCTGATTCAGCTTCTTTATGATATATGGTATGGATGTCTTTCTTGGCATCAGGAATAAAAAATGGCTCTCCCTGCCTGAGGTAGTGGGTAAATAGCTCTTCGTCTAACGGCCCCCTTTCCAGATACGTTTGGCTCAATCCGTATGCTGCTTTCAGCTTCAGTTTGCCATCGCGCGCTTCAATCAGTCTAATGGTTGCCGCTTTTAGGTTCATAACCGCTGGTAAGCGGGTAACGATAAGATCGAGAATCTTATCAAGTTCGTAGGTAGCATTAATCTCTTTACTAATCTCATGAATGACTTTAAAGTAATTTAACTGTGTCTGCTGTTCATTGAAAATACGCGCATTTTCAATGGCTATACCGCATTGCTCACCTAATGCAGTAACGAAATCAATTTCATCCTGGTTATAAGATTTCGTGTATTTTGTTAGCAATCTTAAAATGCCATATATTTCACCTCGGATTGGGATTGGAACCACTAAAATACTTTTAATGCCTTCCTGTTTTGTAGCTTCTGGATATTTGATCCGGGGATCTTGCGTGGCATCTCCAATGACTATCGGTTCGCCTTTCAGCGCCTTGAATACAGGTTCTTCGGTATCGATCGTCCCGCGGTTCAAGTATGTCTGACTCAGACCATGAGCCGCTTTCAAAACCAGTTTTTTACCCGAAGCATCTAACAATCGTATGGTTGCCGCATCGACATTGAGAATTTCAGGGATCTTCTGCGTGATGAGCTCAAACACTTCGTGAAGGTCAAGGCTCGAAGTAATCGCTTTGGTTACCTCGATAAACAAATCAAGAAATGTTGTATTACGTTCCGCGACCATTAGATCGACCTCCTTATGGCTCTGATTAATTGCTATTTAGCGGGATTGAATTAATAGAATACTTATTCCCATGAGAGGTATTCAAAAACAATATTCACCGGAAAAATTGAAAACGGGTCTGGTGTACCTATATTTACCGGGATGTTCGTTTGTCTTGTGTAGTGCCGATATGCAACGCTTTGATCATTATTGTACCACCCCGCCATCAAAGAAGTGGCCTACGCTAAGCATAGCTTAATCCCGACAAGCGATAAATTTAAGTAAATTCTCATACATCAAAGGTACGATGCGATAAAGATAGCCATTATCTGAAATTTGATGGCTATCGAAAGGTATGGTGGCAATATTCTAATATCACAGGGTTTTCAGGATTGTCAATTGCTGGCATGTGCAGCAGAAAGCCAAAAAAATGGCTGCTCACTCGCGCTTTGTCGGAGATATCTCCAGTTAACGACATTGTCACCGGCTCGAGGTACGAACGTCAAGTGTACAAAAATATTATGCATCAGTATTGTCATTGATTTTAACTAATTATAGGTTTGTCCCTCCTATTGAAGCTGAATATCCAGTTCTTTGCTGATCAACAGAGATAATTTTAAAAAGGAATCTCTTGTAGCACTGAGCC
>JASFJP010000263.1:0-6732 GCA_050121225.1 Desulfobacterales bacterium | reverse complement strand
CTCGGCTGCGGTAATTTGAAAAACCGGAACGAAATTATTTCCTTACTACAGTCCCTTCCAACGGCTCCGACAATTGAACTTGACGAATTCCTATTTTTTATTGATCGAAATCAGTTGATGGGAAAAGGTGTTGGTTTCGTCGATGTCCACATTTTAGCGTCTGCTCAATTGGCAGGAGTACCACTATGGACAGCAGATAAACGGTTAAAATCCGCGGCAGATCAACTTGAATTGACATATAAATGAGAGATAACCTTGGTATGAAGATGGACGAGCTATAACTTGAGATTTTGATGTGAGGTGGTCTTTTTTATATCGGTGGCTTTCTGAACGACAAAACTTTTCCCGGCCCGCCACTCATGCCCAGCGTTATGTGACCTTAAACATTGAGAACTTAAATGAGTAAAAAAGCGAGTGTTTCAAAAAAGATAAAGAATCCAGAAGTAGCCGCTGTTTTCAAATCTTATCCACAAAAAATAAGAGCAAAATTAATGTTTCTTCGTCAGTTAATACTAGAAACGGCAGCTTCATTTAAAAATGTTGGTGAAATAGAAGAAACCCTTAAGTGGGGAGAACCTAGCTAATTGGATCCGCCTGATAGGTGGAAAATGGTTGAAAAAGAAACAATAACCAACAAATGAACTCCGACCACACAAAAGCTCCAGGTTAGAGATTTGTCCCAGATTTTGAGTTATTTTGTAATGCTTTCTATTTCCACATCTTATTTGACTACCGCGAGAATGAGCGGTGCAGATATACTGAGACGATTGTCAGCCTTCGATATTTCCGCGGTTGAGCTGAGCTACCGAATCGATGAAAAATGTTTTTTCGATATCCGTAAAGCTCTCAATAGATCACGGCTTCAGGTTTCCAGCGTTCACAATTTTTTTCCGATCCCGGCATCAGCTCCAAATGGTAAGGGTGGCGGCGATGTTTTCCTGCTTTCTCATCCAGCTGTGGGAGAGCGTTGTAAAGCAGTCCAATGGACGAAACACTCAATCGAACAGGCTTGTACAGTAGGGGCGAGAGCAGTTGTTTTACATTGCGGCCGGATTGAAATGAATGCTGAGCACGAGCGTCTGTACGCTTTCTTCAGGAACGGGCAGATCCATTCCCCTGAGGTGCAGAATTTCATTTACAAAAAGATGGGTGAACGTGAAAAGGAAAAATCGCTGTACCTGGCCAATGTTCTGCGCAGTATAGAAGATCTTATACCCACCGCAGAGCAAAATGACATCATCCTGGGCCTTGAAAACCGCTACCATTATCATGAGCTGCCGGGTCTGGATGAATTTGAAACCATTTTTGAAAAATTTGCCGGAGCTCCCATTGGTTACTGGCATGATACCGGCCACGCTCATGCTCTGGAATCTCTGGGTATTATTCCGGTAGACGAACTTTTAAAGAGGTACCACAAAAACCTCGTGGGGATGCATCTCCATGATGCCCGTGGATTAGATGATCACCTTCGCCCGGGTAGTGGCGAAATCGATTTTAAAAAGATCGGAACCTGGATGGGCGCTGACACATTGAAAGTGATCGAATTAAAGTCGGGCACTTTGGATAGTGATGTCGCTTCCGGGATCCATCATCTGGTTAAAAAAATCAAGCTTTGAAACTCAGATGGTCCTAACTTTTCCAAATTTTTATGAATGACCTGATGCTATTTTCAGATGGAAGTGTGGATACTCATTCCAAAATTGGATATGGGGCTTACCTCGCTGTGTCTAAACGTGGACTTTCCCTGGATGCTTTGCAGTCGCGCGTGAAAGTGAGGCGATTTGAGCATACTTCTTCAACGAAACTGGAATTGCAGACATTGTTGTGGGCGCTAAGCGATATTCAAACATTGGGGAGCAAAGTGATTGTGTATACGGATTCTCAAAACATCATGGGGTTACAGGAAAGACGTGATCGGTTTGAGCAAAATGATTATTGTTCAAAGAAAAACAAGCGCCTCCTCAATTATGAGCTGTATCGGGAGTTTTATAGAATGACCGATCAGTTGGACTGTGAATTTGTTAAAGTGCGTGGACATCAGGTATCGAATCAAAAAGACGAGTTTGATCGGCTTTTCACACTTGTGGATAGAGCTTCAAGGAGTGCGCTAAGGAGGAAGGGTTCATATGGTGAATAATGAACTGCCCCGCGGCAAACCGCGGGGCATCATTCAATTGATTTAGTCAATTCTAGCGCAGCCCCACCGGGCGGGATTTCCGCTTCGCTACAATAAGCTGCGGGGAATTAGACATTATTCCCACAGCCCGATACCCCGTCAGCTCTGCCGCGGGGAGCCTTCATTGATCGCTTTTTTCTTCTACGGCAACCATCTTACGGATTTCATCCAATCGTGCCTTCAATGCCTCGATTTCATTGTTAGAAGCTTCGAGTTTAGCCTTCAGCTTCTGGTTTTCAGTGTCTAAATTTTGGTATTGATCGATTTGGTCTTGCAGCTCGGAAATCCTTTTCTCAAGTTTTATGCTTGTATTGGAATATTCCTGAACCTTTTCGGAAAGCTGACGATTCTGATTTACTAAATTTTGTTTATCTCTGAGTTCATTGCGCAGTCCAGTGATTTCCTTTTTGTACGTCACGACCTGTTCCTGCAGCTCGTTTTGCCCAGAGGCGATCTTCTGATTTTTTTTCTCGGCGGATCGCAGTTCGATATTTTCTTTTTCAAGGGTCTGCTTGGATTGGAGAACGGCCTGCAGTTGTTCTCTAAGTTTTGAATTCTCAGCCGCAAGATCCTTATACGTTTGCTTTGTGGACAGCAGAGCCGCGTTTTCCTCTTTCAGAGATGCTATTTGGGCTTGAATGTCCGCCTTCACAGAATCCAAATCCGTTTCAACGGAAGCGGTTTTTTCCACCACCGCCGCAGGGTCTTTCACCGCATCCGACTCATTTGTCTGTTCGTTTTTCTGTTTCTTTTGGTCGCCGATATCCTCGGCCGTATCCGTGAGATGCACCTGGCGGTCCGGTGTTTCGCGGGATGCCCCCCATTTGTAATAACCGGCGATGATATTACCGACAATAAAAATGAACACTACAATACCAAGCGTAATCAATCTAGGCTTATCAGACATGATGGTCCTCCTTTTTCTATCATCGAATTAAAACATTATGATTCCGTGTTCCTTAACTTCTGTACTGGCAATTTTCCTGCCATCGGACGACATATAGAAAAATATGATTTAAGTAACTGAAATAAATAATTAAATAAAAAACCATTTTTCCAATAACACGTTTCTCGAATGAAAGGTCCTGCGTGTTATCCCCCACTCGCTAGGCTATTTAGCACAGGAAAAGCAGGGGTCACATCTTAATTATTAATTATTGCTCAAATGCTTAAATAATTAATAATTAAGATGTGACCCCAATAATCTAATACTCTAAGCCAAGGCGGCTTGAATTGTCTCCTTAACTTTGGCCGGATGATCGGCTGCTTTGGCCACCTTTCTCCAGTGTTTTTTTACCTTGCCGTCGGGTCCCACCCATACCGTAGAACGAATCACGCCCTTGGTGACCTTACCGTACATTTTCTTTTCCCCGAAAGCCTCGTATTTAGCCATTACTTTTTTCTCCGGGTCGCACAGCAACACAAAGGGTATATTGTTTTGTTCGATGAATTTTTGATGAGATGTTTCACTGTCTGGGGAAATTCCCAATATGATAGTATCGAGTTTTTGGAATTCGCCATAAATGTCACGGAATCCCTGGGCCTCCTTGGTTCACCCGGAGGTGTTGTCTTTGGGATAAAAGTAAACGATGACGTTTTTCCCTCTAAAATCCTTCAGTGACACCTTGTTTCCGGCCGAGTCGGGCAAGGTAAATACCGGCGCGGCCTTGCCTTCTTTGATTGCCATAAAAACCTCCTGTCAAGTCATATATTTTAGTTGAAAGCTGCATACGAATCAGAGAGAAGGGAACTTAAAATTTAGCCCCAGGTCATTTCGGGTGGTTTGGCTTAGAGCTTTAAAAAGTGAGGTGAATAAATACCAAGAAATACTATTTGATGTCAAGCGGTTGGACATGATGGTGTCAAACCTTGAATGGTGAAAGTAACTTGACATAGGAATTGAGTCTGTTAATTATCATTTGCTGATGAGGACGCAAAGGAGGAGTCTGTCCAAAGCGATGCAGTGGTTTGACACCTAAATGGATTCAACTGTCGTGTTAACGGGTATTTTGCCGGCCGTCATGCTCACAAGTGCAGGGCTTACGGCAGTGGTATCGATATTCCTGCTGTGGCTGTACCGAAAAGCGGTGCTGCGATCAATGCGCGCAACCACCGGTTCGATTGATATCGGTATCCCGTCGAACGAAGCAGCAACGAGATCTACAGGCAATGCGCCGGATCTTACTATTGCTACAATCGAGGTTAAAAGACTACCAGACAAATCCCTTGCGGCGGCGGCTGCTTTTCGGCAGGCAACCCAATCCTTGAGACGATCCACCCTGATTTATGCGGTGGGCGGCCTGCTGTACGCATTGGTATTCGCATTCGCATGGATAGCGGTATCTAAAGGCGGTTTTATTCCCGTTCGATTCTTTTGGCTCTTGACCTGTTACAGTTGGCCGGTTGTGCTCACGATTGGATTGTTACTCGCAATCAGCCGCAGACAGTGGTTTACTTTAGTTGGTGTGTACGTTGTCGCGCTTATGCTTATTGCGGCTTTGGCCCTGACGCGCAACCCTGATCTCAGTATGGGGCAGCTTGCTTTTTTTTGGGCATATGCCAATGGCCCTGCTACGGTACTGCTTTTCACTTTTTTAAACCGACGGGTACGCGCTGTGGGCCCGCTGGTGCTGGTATTTATGGTTGCAGGGGTAACCGGTGCCGTGCTCGCTATACAGGTTGTCGGAAGCAATGATGGGTTGCTTCGCGCAGTGGTTGCCTTGGGCAGTGCGATAGGACTCGGGGCTAGGGTGTTGTATGTGCTTCTTCATCTGGTTGGCTTTATGGTCCTCGGTTTCCTGGGTTGGTTTTTGCTGCGTTGGATTGGTTGGCGATATCAACTGAAACGGTTTAGTGACCAGTCGCTGACAATGGACGCCATGTGGCTGCTGTTCGGCATACTTCAGTCCATCACGTTGGTCTTTGAAGGCTGGATCTGGATATTCAGTGGTATCGTGGCATTTGCCATCTACAGACTGGCTGTTCGCATCGGCTTTGCACGCCTGGCACGACAATCCGGGGACGACAGCGAGCCACATTCGCTTTTGCTACTTCGAGTGTTCTCTTTGGGGAAGCGCAGCGAGAAACTTTTTAACATGTTGGTGAAGCTCTGGCTGCGTGTCGGTAACCTTAGTTTGATTGCCGGTCCCGATCTTGTAACCACTACGGTGGAACCTCACGAATTTCTGGCATTTTTGGGGAATCGTCTATCACGCCAATTTGTCAAGGGGGATGAAGACTTACAGTCTCGTTTGTCTCGGATCGACCGGAAACCCGACCCGGACGGCCGCCACCGAGTCAACGAGTTTTTCTGTTACACTGATACTTGGCAGAGTACCATGACGCAGCTTGCCGCTCAAAGCAACGTCGTGTTGATGGATCTGCGGAGCTTTTCTGCCAGCAATCAGGGATGCCTCTACGAACTGCAGCAGTTGTTGGGTTGCGTGCCACTGGAACGTATATTGCTGGTTATCGACAAAACAACGGATCAGGTTTTTCTGAAGAAGACCCTACATCGCCTCTGGGAGAATGTAGATGCAACATCGCCTAACCTGCGGGCAACCTCTCCGAAAGTCAGACTCTACGAAGTTACTTCCCAATCGGCAGCGGAGATACGAAACCTGCTGATACTTCTATTAGGTGCGCGGTAAAAGCAAAGCAGGTCATTACCAGTGTTAATTTTACGATGCGCAATCTCTCAGAGGTGACTTCATTCGTGCTCAAACAAAGCCGTTCGGGTGAATCGAATAGGAGGTGCTCCGCAGCATCTCAGACCGCTGGAATGGGCGATTGCAATTGTTTTCTCAATATCTTCAGCCCTTACATGCATTTTAGGCTCACCGACTAATATCTTCCCGTTTGAAACCAGATTTAATTTAAGCTGGTGGAAAAAATCCTTTTGATCGGGCACCTCGTGAACCATCCAGAAAGCCAAAATAAAGTCCGATTGTTTATTTACTCCTATGATTTCGGCTTTGCAGCGATGGGGGATGATGCGTTCGGCAACATCTGCTCGTTGGGCACGTTTGATCATAACATCCAGCATTTTCTGTTGAAGATCGACAGCGATGACTTTTCCTGTATCGCCGACTAATTTGGCCATTCCAATTGAAAAATAGCCCATTCCACATCCGACATCCATAACCGTCATTCCGTCTTTGACAAACTCTCCTAAAACTGTTTGAACCGGATGAAGAAATTTGCGCAAGGGGTTGTCAAAAGTGTACGCACACCACCACGAGCAGACACGATGATGTTCTGTTGAAGAGAGTGGTTGAGACATCCTTGATAGTGACCTCCTTTCGGGTTCACAAAAGGAAATGATTCATTGGACTGATACTACCGGTCAAGGGAGAAATAATCATTGCTAAATCTCCCTAAATTTTATTTTTCTGTTTATCCATGCTGCAATATAGATTATCGTTAATCTGGATGCTTTTCTGGAATGTAAAAAATTGTAACAAATTGTCACAGAATTTAAAGGGTTGCAAGAACTGAATTTTAATGTTTTTGTAATGCAAGACCTGAATCAACATACATAAAAGGTGTTTTCCATG
>JASFJP010000262.1:0-6741 GCA_050121225.1 Desulfobacterales bacterium | reverse complement strand
GCAACGTTTTGATGAGGCGGCATCTTTTGTGGCAGAACTTGCCCAGACGGTATTTAAAAGAGGATTACCGCTTGGAACCTTTCTCAACGTCAACATCCCGGATAGGTCTTTTAATCAAATTGCCGGTGTTCGGGTGAGCCGTTTGAGCCTTGAATTTTTTTCAGATTGCTTTGACAAACGCATCGACCCGCGTGACAATATTTATTATTGGCAAGGCCCCGATAATCAGAGGTTTGAGCAAAACCCGGATGTTGACGGGACAGCATTGCGTGAGAATTTTATTACCATCACGCCCATAAAGTGCGATATGACGGATTATCATATATTGGAAGATATGAAAAAATGGGATCTTGACGCGGCGGTCAGAGGTCGAGGTGTCGATTCATGAATTACGTTTACCTGACCCGGACAAGTTGGAACAAAAAAGGATAAATCACGAAAGTCTGACGTATACCCATGTTCATTACTTTGGAAGGCATAGAAGGCTCCGGTAAGACAACTCAGATTCGGCAGCTGAGTACCTACATTGAAGCCACCGGATACAGATGCGTTACCACGCGTGAGCCCGGAGGGACGTCAATCGGAGATAAAATTCGGGCCATTTTGCTGAATCCTGAAAACAATGATCTGTCTCCAATTTCGGAGTTGCTCTTATACATGGCCGATAGAGCCCAGCACCTGAATTCACTGATTCAGCCTGCACTTGACGCAGGCAAAATCGTTTTATGTGACCGATATTTTGATGCCACCGTGGTTTATCAGGGGATTGCTCGGGGATTAGATACCGAACTGATTTATAGCTTGCATCGGCTCTTGTTTGAGGATCTAAAACCGGAAGTTACCTTTCTGCTCGATCTTCCGCCGTCTATCGGATTGGCCCGGGCCTGGAAACAGATCGATGACGGCATACGCTCCGGCGGTGAAAGCCGCTTTGAGGAAGAAACCCTTGCCTTTCATGAAAAAGTCCGAGCCGGATATTTAGAGCTGGCGCGGCTTGAAGCGGATCGTTTCACGGTGATCGATGCCACGCAGGATGAGAAAAAGGTACAGATGGATATTCGAGAGGTGCTATCCTCGGTTTTAAGCCATTGAACTTATGAAACTAGATTAAAAAGCGAACCGCAGAATATCGAATGACGAATAACGAATGACGAAGGGTGGAATCGCTTTGCTCCATCTTTTTTAGGTAAACGGATTAACTCATTCCACGTTAGAGGTTTTAGACGTTCATCAGTTTCTTTTCTGATCAGACTGGACGCTGGCGGCCAGCGGCGGTGCTTGTATGAAACTTCATTAAAAAGCGAACCGCAGAATATCGAATGACGATTAACGAATGACGAAGGGTGGAATAGCTTTGCTCTATCGTTTTTTAGATCAGAACAGATCAACCCATTCCACGTTTGATGTTCGACGTCCATCAGTTTCTTATCCGATCAGACTGGCCGCTCTGCGACCAGCGGTTGGGCTGAACATGGAACCGCTCAGTTTAGCTTTTAGAAAGATAAGAACCAAAAGATAATATTATACGGTTTTCCCGAAAGCTTAAGTAACTTACACTGGCTTTGAAGATAACCAGATGAATAAACAAATCACGAAAACATGAAAAGAAATGAAGATTCATTCGTGCTTTCGAAATTTCGTGTTTTCGTGATAAAAAAATCATTATTTGCAAAGCAATTGCAATTTAAAGGACGTTCTATGTCACTGGATTTTTAAACGATGAGCCCTTCCATTTTGGATACAATCGGCAACACCCCTTTGGTTGAAATTCGAAAACTTAACCCCAACCCCAACGTTAAATTGTTTGCAAAATTGGAATACTTTAACCCGGGGGGGTCCATCAAAGACAGGCCGGCATTGTACATGATCGAGGCTGCAGAAAAATCCGGCGAACTCACGCACAATAAGACCATCCTTGAAGCGACCAGCGGCAACACCGGTATCGGCTTGGCCTTGGTTTGTGGGGTAAAAGGCTACAAACTTTTGCTGGCCATGTCAGAATCCGTCAGTATCGAGCGCCAGAAAATTTTGAGGGCGCGAGGAGCCGAAATTATGCTCACTCCGGGACACTTGGGTACTGACGGGGCTATCGAGGAAGTGTACCGTCTCGCCCGCGAGTATCCAGATCGATATTATGTGGTGGATCAGTTCAATAATGAAGCCAATTGGCAGGCCCACTACTACGGTACAGCCCAGGAAGTGTGGGATCAGACCGATGGGAATGTGACGACTTTGGTTGCCTGTTTGGGAACGACCGGTACCTTAATGGGCGCCTCGCGGCGATTAAAAGAACTTAATCCGGAAATTCAAATCATCGGCGTTGAACCGTATCTCGGCCATAAGATCCAGGGACTGAAAAACATGAAAGAAGCCTATTGTCCTGAGATTTTTCAGAAACAGCTTCTGGATGAAAAAGTAAATATTGATGATGAGGAAGCGTTCGATATGACAAGGCGTCTCGCAAAAATCGAGGGTTTGCTGGTGGGAATGAGCAGCGGAGCCGTCATGGCGGTTGCCCTTGAAAAGGTGGCGCAGATGACCGCCGGCACGGTCGTTGTTATCCTACCCGATGGCGGCGAACGATATTTGAGCACCCCACTTTTTGCTGTGCGCCACGAAATTGGTTTAACATTTTTCAACACCCTGAGCAAAACTAAGGAGCCCTTTGAACCGAATATAGCCGGGAACGTCTCGATCTATTCCTATGGCCATGCTGCGCATGACCGCATGCATTTGGGTGAGATGCGCCGCTATGTATTTGCCGATCAACTTCGCCGCTATTTAGAATATCGCGGATACCGAGTCCAGCATATCGCTGCGATTACGGATCTGGATGATAAAACGATCCAGGCCTCCGAGCGAGCCGGACTGGATCTGGAGGCATTTGTAGCAGACCAGATCGAGCAATTTAGAAAAGACCTATCCGTCTTGAATGTCAGTGCAGCCGAAAGCTATCCACAAGCCAGCGAGTATATCGATGATATGGTAACTCTCTCGCAAAAACTTGTAAGTCGTGGATATGCTTACGAGAAACTGAGATCATTATATTTTGATATTTCACGCTTTTCAGACTACGGCCAACTATCCGGGATTGATATAAATAAAATTAAGCTGGGCGCTACCGTTGACCTCGATGAATATGAGAAAGCAAATCCTAGAGATTTCACTTTGTTCAAGCGCTCGAAGCTTTCGGAATTAAAACGCGGTATTTTCACCAAAACCGATTGGGGAAACGTACGTCCTTCATGGCACATACAGTGTGCGGCCATATCCATGAAGTTTTTAGGCGAAAATTATGACATGTATGCCAGCAGCCGCGAATTGCTTTTCCCGCATCATGAAAACGTGAATGCCATCGCCAAGGCCGTTACCGGTAAATCGCTGGCCCGTTATTGGATCCACTGTGATCGAATACTGATTGACGGTAAAAAGGTGGATGAAAACGATGCTGGGTATAATTTGGACGATCTCGCCCGGATGGGGTACTCAGGACGATTGCTACGCTACTGGCTATTTTCGACCCATTACAGAAAACCCATTGCGTTTTCCGAAAATCGATTGAACGAGGCTATGCGCTCGTTGAAACGGTTGGATCACTGCATTGATACGCTTCAAAATATTCGAGACGGTTTTACGAGCGCCATGGACGATGATCTAAATATATCAGCTGCGATGGCCGCGATGTTCAAGAGCATTAAAACCATTAACCGGCTTGCTGATGAAAAGCGAATTAATCGCGGCGACGCGTCGAAAATCCTGGAGGTTTTGCGAAGCATTGATTCGGTCCTTGGATTCCTGAATTTTGAAGCAGTGAGGTATGACGCGGAAATCCAGCGGTTGATAGATGCGCGCAATAAAGCCCGTTCGGAAAAGAATTGGGGGGACGCCGATCAAATTCGCGAACAGTTGAAGTCTCGAGGTGTTGTCCTGCAGGATCAGAAGATTTACTAGTGTCTGGGGATTTGTGTTTAGTGTTTCACCATTCAGTCATTCTTATTCATATCTCTATGCTAAAAACCAAATACCAAACACAAAACGTATCAACCATTTACCAATTGACTGGATGATTATGCAGCCCATTTATTTCCCATTTACATATGTTGCCGACTCTGTGGCGGAGAATTTGGCCGCCTTTTTCAAACAAATAACTGTTTACCAGCCGTTGCCGGATAAATTACCCGAGGCGATGCAACCTTGGGTGCGGAAGGGAATTCTGAACATCCGTGTTCCTGCAAAAGAGGATAATGAAGAGATTGAGAGGGCAACCCAAGAATATCTGAATTGGGCGAATTTACATCAGAATGGGGCAGCTGTTAAGGCTGCCTTCATTAGTGAAAAAAATAGAGCAGAATCGTTTGCAGACCATTTATCATCATCGCACCTTGTTGCCGAAATTAAAGACCACGTTTATGGGAGAACCCCTTCCAAAGAGCCGCTAAATCTTTTCAGAGCTAGAGTTTTTCTTTATTTTGCCCAGCAATATGATCGGCAACGTCAATCGATTAGCGATGACCTCAAGGCGTGTCAGGATCAAGAAAATGAGTTGATGCAGGCTCTGAAAAAGGAAGCGGATGGTTTGGTTGCGAATTTTACCGCCGGGCAGGCAGTCGATTTGGTGGATTCCGCCGCCTACATGCCGACCGGTCGCTTGGACGCCTGGGCGCAGTTGTGTTTAAAGGATTCATTTGATTCTGCGTTATTTGTGACTACCAGTCGATCTATCTTGGAAGAGGTAATCGATCGCACGCCGACTATCGAAAATATCGGTTGTTGGGAATCAATACCTCTGACGGCAGATGCATCCTGCGAGATGGATGCCTGGCGCGATCAATTGATATCCGATCTCTGCCGCATTGCAGAAACGAGATGGTCGGCTTTCAAGGATGGATTTACCAATCCGCCTGAGATGCCGGGTGCTGACCGCGGCGTGTCTTTGGAGATTTATGTGATACCGGATTGCGATCCACGTGGATTTTTGAGACGGTGCACCGGTGTTGACTTAAATCGGGACGAAAAAATGCCGAACAGCACCCAATATCACAACACTTTTATAGGAATAATAGAAACGTAATCGGATCGGTTTTTTAAATTTCAAAAATTGTCAAGAAAGCTTGACTCGTATTTTTAATTGGTATATGGACTTTTCCCTGGTACCTGGAAAATCGGTTTGGCACTGACGGATGGTGTAACCACCATTTCAAAATAATTCATTGAAAGGAGAGTTGAATAATGGCGTTTAATCCTATCGTTGACGAAGAAAAATGTGCTGGATGTGAAGAGTGCGTCGATGTCTGCCCTGTAGAAGTATTCGAAATGCAGGACGGCAAATCCGTACCCGTCAATGCAGAAGAGTGCCTCGGTTGCGAGAGTTGCGTCGAAGTCTGCGAAGAAGGCGCAATTACTGTTGAAGAGACTTAGCCACTTTTTAGTTTATGTCCCTCTGCCCCGGGGTTCCGTCCCCAGGGCAGAGTTTCTTTACTCGTTCGCTGGCGATTTTGTTAAGCTAATCTTATCTCCTATCGAGTTTTCCCCAAATTGGGATGACCGTGAGTCGATCGCGACATCTCCTGCCCCCATCACGGTTTGATATACGGCTTGCGCGCTACAACAATCTGTGATAATTGCACTTTTTATGAAGCAATATGTCATCGACGAGCTTAGACCGGAGGATCACGAGACACTCAAAACCTATCTGAATGACCATTTCGGGCCTAAAGCCTTAGACGCTATCTACTGGATCCCTCTCGATCCAGATATTCTCACGGACGTTCAGATCGAACATGCAGCCTGCCGTCCGCACTATTTTGCGATTGATCTTGATCAAACCCGCTTAGCCTGCGAGCTTTTGGTGCGCACAAAGCGCCGAGTGCGCTGCGGCTGTATCGACTACGCCACTGAAAACCAGCGCAATTGGCTGATTGATTTAATCGACTCTATTCTTTACCAATTGAAGATCAAAATCTAATTTTGATGGGTTACATTATTGTAGACACTTCTTTATGATACGGACGGCCTATATTATCCTCTGTGTTGTTTTGGAAACACTTTTTTTCGGCATCATTGCCATGGGGATTTCTTTTTTCACGCGGACCGGCAACCCGGTTCATCTCGTTGCCAGGCTCTGGGCACGATCTATTCTGTTTGTCAGCCGAATAAAGGTTACCGTTAACGGGCTGTCCAATGTAGATTCGTCCAAATCCTTTATTTATATGTCCAATCATCAGAGCAACTTTGATATTCCTGTGCTTTTAGCTTATATTCCCGGCCAATTCAGATGGCTTGCGAAAGCCGAATTGTTCAAAATACCCATCTTCGGCCATGGCATGCGTGGCGCGGGCTACATCAGCATCGACCGATTCAATCGTGATTCTGCTTTCCAAAGTATCGATCAGGCGGCGAAAAAAATTAAAGGCGGGGTGTCTGTGATGATTTTCCCCGAGGGCACGCGCAGCAAGGATGGCAGAATTCGGCCTTTTAAAAAGGGAGGATTTATTATGGCGCTGAATTCCGGGGTACCGATTGTTCCGGTCATTGTGCGAGGGACGTGGCCGATTATGTCCAAAGACAGTTTGCGGATTAATCGCGGGAATGTTTATTTGGACATCAAACAACCCATCGATACGCACGGATACACGCGAGACAACAAGCAATTACTGATCGATCGCGTCAGGGCTGTAATTTGCGAGGGATTTAAAGAGGATTAGACGGAATTGAAATCATTGCTTAAAATAATCCCTCTGG
>JASFJP010000261.1:0-6746 GCA_050121225.1 Desulfobacterales bacterium | reverse complement strand
GATTTATATTTTCACAATTTTCGTATTTTTTACATTTTGCATTGGTGGATGTGCTGGGGAAAATAATTCGCTATCAGAATCTGCTACGTCTCAAATTCTCTGATTTCACTATGCCCAATTTAGCTGACTCTGCAATGCGCTACCGGAAGCTGAGGATGCAACCGGCAGTGTCATGTTTATTTACTTCGGATTGGAGCAGTCTTTAAGGATTTTCACAGCATCAAGGAAGCCACAGTTTCCCACCGTCATAACCAAATCAATAGGATTGAAGTTTTTCTTGCAGTCAAAGCATCTTGCCAGATTGGTTTTATGATTGGTTGCGGTATGAAAGCTGTAGCACAACGGGCATTGGAACCTGAGTATTTCATGGTCGATTCGCACCTCAAGGTTCAATAAATCGATAATGACCGCATTGATGGGGATTTGGTTTCGAAGCCTTCGCAGAAAATCTGCAGAGTAATGTTTATCCATTAGGTTGTCTCCTACGGCAGAGAAAATTCTGCCATGGTTTCGTTTACCAATGCTTCGGTTATTATTTTTAGTCCACGGGCAGCGGCATTGATCAGGCACGCGGTGGCGACATTGTTAATTTGTCGCGGCACCCCGCCGGTGTAGTCATGAATAAGGTCTTTGGTTTCGGGCTCGAAGATTTTAGATGAGCCGCCGGCCTTTGTGATGCGGTAATCGATATAGGCAGCGGTTTTTTGATTTGACAGCGGGCGCATAATAAATTGTAAGGTGATGCGATGGGCCAGGTCTGCATGGGAAGCCCGTTTGAGGATGCGGCTTAAATTTTCTTGTCCGCACAGCAGGATTTTCAAAGATATTTCTTGCTCAATGGAAGATATTAACAATCTAAGGTCGGTGAGGGTTTTCGGATCGATTAGATGGGCCTCGTCAATAATAAAAAGGGTGCATTTATCGTTTTGATGGATGCGCTCCAGGATCTGCAACAGCATGCGGTCTTTTCCCAATTTTGGATTTTCACCGAGTTTGATGACAATCAGCCGTAAAAAGGCATTGGCATTTAATGGAGTGAGATGAAGATAGAGCGGGTGATAGCGGTTTTGCGGCAGGTCATGGATAAAAAGTCTGAGCAGCGAAGATTTTCCCAGCCCTGTTTGACCGATGATTACCGCAATGGCGCCTTGTTCTTTAAAGAATTTGAGTCTGGCCAGGGCTTGATCGGTATGCTCATCGCGCAGCAGCCATTGGATGGGCGGTTTTTCGGCAAACGGGTGTGAGTTGAGATCAAAATGGTTAA
The DNA here is from genome assembly GCA_050121225.1 of Desulfobacterales bacterium. GTDB lineage: Bacteria > Desulfobacterota > Desulfobacteria > Desulfobacterales > JAFDCJ01 > JAFDCJ01. The sequence goes on along the minus strand of JASFJP010000261.1, from coordinate 5,482 downwards.
GAAACATTTTCGGCCTCCTTTCGGATTAATAGTTTAAGTTCGCGGATGATATAGGGTAGTTTTGGATAAAGGGCACTTTCAAAGGCCAGCTTGAGCATATGTCGATTAATGGATCGACTTTGATTGTAAACTTTTTTAAGTGATTCGAGCTCGCCGGCGGAAAGATCGGCCAGCCCAGCCTTTTTCCCCATCAGTTGGGCCACAGTTTTGGCAAACTCATGAAAAGGCCAATCCCGTGGCTGAACGACTTTACGATAATCGATGCCGCCAGTGTGTTGGGCCAGCATTTGTTTGTGCTGACGGATCAAAAGCTCGGTGTAACTGTGCTTGGGTTTGCCTTGGTTTTTTTGGGGGGCTTGCGTCACATCGGCGCTACGATCGTGAAGGGCACCGGTGGCCAGATATTGTCCGTCAAGTGAATAGATGTGGACGGTATCCCAGGCTGAGAACGGATCGTATTTAACCTGCACGCGGTCGCCGCGCAGTTTGGGATCGACGCGATAAAAGCGATTATTGAGTTGGATATCGGAAAATGTTTTGTTGACGGTGCGATTAACGTTTTGCATGAAAGATTCGATGACTTTAGCCATATCGATGGAGCGAATAACCGTCAGCCCGTTTTGATAGCGCTGCTCGGGTGATTGTTTGGTCTCACTGTGCATGGTTTTGTGGTAACTGACGGCCAGCCATGCGGACAGACAGCGGTTGAGTTGTTGCAGAGTCAGGATATCACCGGCACGGATTTCGGCCTCCAGCTGCATTTGAATGGTCTGGATGAGCCGTTCGATCAGACCGCCTGCCGGTGGGTCTTTGGGAGGTCTGTGCAGTAGTTTGATATTGAGCCGATAGCAGGCGGCTTGCAGTGCATTTGCCAGGTAGATTTTGGCACGATCCACATAAAGCTGCAGGGGGGCGCCATGCGTGGCAAGGGCGCGGATTAGAGAATCGATCAGCACATCCAGATTTTGTCTGAAGTAGTATCGGGCCTCTACGGCATATCGGCTGTGGCAGTCGATGAAAGCCGATAGATAGGTGGGTACCACCTGGCCGGCATGCAACACATAGGGTCCATCTTCAAAATCACCGACCCATAGATCATGGGTATGATTGCGTGTGAATCGTTTGCGGATCTTTTTGCGAAGCACGCCCAGTTTGATGCGGGTAGCATTGGCCTGTTTAAGATGCCGGTACAGGGTGGAGCGCGGCACGGTGAGCCCATAGATCTCTTCAAGGAAGCGATTAATGGTGTTGGGACTGCGCCAGGGTTGTTCTTTTTTCAATTCAATGGCTTTGCCGATGACCTCAGCGGCGATGTTGCGGGATTTTCCACGATCACTTCGGCTCTTACGCGCCAAGGCGTCAAAGCCCTCTCGCCGGTAGCGATTTAATTTACGGCGCAGGGTGGAAAGCGATGGGTTGCCGATTCGCCCGTCGGGGTAACGGATCTTTTTTCGTGCCAACTGTTTGAGAAAGCGGTTGGTCAGTTGCGGTTCAATCTCGTCGTAGATGACCGGACTGAGAAGATCACACCAGAAGATGGCCCACTTTTCCTGCTCTTTGTCCAAGCGGCAGCCTCCTTTTTTTATCTTTGGAGGCAAGCATAGCTCAGCTAAAGGCGCAGCGCGTTGCCAACTTGGTGAAAATTGATGTTTTAAAGCTGGCGTGGAAAAAAGCTTCGATGATCAGCAGCTGACAGCAACCGATAAGCTGTTTTTTGCGCGGATTGCTTTTGTATTTTCGCTGCCCGATAACCAGCCTTGCAATGTCTCGGCAAATGCTTGAGACGGGATTTTCTTGCAGCAGCAGGATCAGGGCTGTTCGGCAACATTGGGTAAAATCACCCAGGGTTGTGATCCATCGGTGGATTGTTGATGGGGCCAGCGTAGCATCGTTTTGGCAATATCCCGGTGTGCTGTTATCGACCATCACAGCCTGCTGGTAGGTCATCTCGTCGGATTCGACGTAGGTACCGGCAAATCTCATGATAGTCGTCTGGGTATAGTGTTTGTGGGGTATTGCAAAATTTGGGTAAAAGGTGAATGTCTTGCCGCAACCGGGACATCTAAAGCGAACCAGGCTGCAGTATGCCGCTTTGATTAACATCTGCATAATAATTAAAAAACGGCGTTCACGGTAGGCGTGGATCTTAAAATAGCTTGAATCAACACGGCAACGCGGACACGGGGGTAAATTATGCGGGGTGATTTTATCCTTTTCTACATTCTGCTGATATGCTTTAATGTCTTCGAGTGTCGCTGTCAGCGGCATTTGGGTATCCCTTCTGTTTTTAAGGTTAGGCCTGCGAAACCAACCTTTTAATATGGGAGGGATACTTTTTCAATCAAGGCGGGGTAGTCTCTTATTTTATCTTCAGGCGGGGTAGCTGGGTCGCGGGGTTAACTATTGCGGGATATTCAGGGTCAATTATTCTGGGTGTCAGCAACTTGGTATTCCCCACGGTGGTTGGATCTCAAAAGGCAGGCTCGCCGAAGATGGCCCTCTTTCCGAAAAATATCAGCTTCAGGAAATGCCTACCGATAGCCACCCTGAACGGACGGAAAAGAATGTTCAGGATTCTGATGGCACTCTGATTATTGCCCGCGGCAAACTCTCAGGGGGAACCGACTACACGCGTCAGATGACTCTAAAACATAAAAAACAATTACTGGGCATAGACTTAAACCTTATCAGCCACTTTGATGCTGCATCCCTTGTTGCATCGTGGATTAGAATGCAAAGAATAGGGATGCTCAATGTAGCGGGGCCAAAGGCGAGCAAAGACTCGGCAATATACGGTGATGTGCTAAAGATTCTTGAGAATGCAATACAGATTCTCAAAGATGAAGAGAGAAGATCCCGCATTAAACCCCAGCAGACTAAACCTAAAGAAGCGCCCAAAACTGTTGATGAAACAGTTGACATCCTCACCAATGAATTGCCATTGAAAGATAAAAACATCATTGCCAACATGGCTGAAGGTGATCTTATCGATTTGCACTCATCGTTGGGGCTCTCAATAAGGAATAGGTTCCTATATCCGAGAAACGAAAAACTGTTGGAAGCGTGTAGGCAAGAAGCTAAGGATAAGTACTTGCACTGGGATCAAGCCTCGGGAGTGATAATCAAAGAATTATGGAAACGACTGAAAGAGAGTCATAAAATGAGGGTTGTTAAATGATGTCGCTGGATAGATATTTTAGGATCGTTCTAATCCTTTGTCAAATCATACAGCACCGATCGATATGTCGTTTTCAGAAACTTAGTCTAAGCCCATTTTTTGAGATTGGAGATCTTTCAAATGGATGAAAAACCAACCTATCAGGAATTAGAAAAAAGGATTCAGAAATTAGAGCAAGCATTACAGAAGGGTGAGGAGAAATATCGGATCTTGGTCGAAGAATCAAACGATCCTATTTTTTCATTTTATCCTGATGGAACCTATCGTTATGTTAACCGAGCATTCGCTGAAGGGGTTGGCAAATCAGTTGATGAGATCATCGGTCATAAAATTTGGGATATCTTTCCAGGAGAAGAAGGTGATAAGAGATTCTCTGTAGTTAAAAATGTTTTTGCTACTGGTAAAACCAAAACAATTGAAGTCCGAGTTCCAAGACCGGGAGGTGATCAATATTACATCACAACTGCTAAAGCTGTAAAGGAAAATCATGGTAAAGTGAATTTCGTAATCTGTTCCTCAAAAAATATCACGGATCGAAAACAATCAGAGGAGAAGCTGCGGGAGAACGAGGAAAGGTTTAAGTATTTTACAGAAGCTTCATTTGAGTCCATTTTCTTTTCTGAGAAAGGTGTTTGCATCGAGCAAAATCCAGCTGCTGAGATAATGTTCGGATATACATCAGAGGAAGCAATAGGTCGTTTTGGAACTGATTGGATTGCTCCAGAATCAAAGGAATTAGTGCTGAAAAATATGAAGAACAAAATTACGGAGCCATATGAAGCCATTGCTCAAAGAAAGGACGGAAGCACCTTTCCTGCTAGAATTCATGCCAAAGAAATGCAATACAAAGGAAGAACAATCCGTGTGACTTCATTGAGAGATATAACTGATTTTAAGGTGTTGGAAAATGACTTGCGAAACAGAGAAGAACGATTTCGACTAATTGCAGAATCCACAAATGATATTTTCTATGAATGGATCGTTAAAACAGGAGAATTAAGATGGTTTGGTGATATTGATACAGCGTTGGGATATCAAAAAGGAGAAATTGAACACACTTTGGATGCTTGGCTAAGAGTAATCCATCCAGAAGACAGTCCTACACTTGATGATGCTGTAAAATTACATACAAATTCGACTGAACCTATAAACTATGTGTATAGGGTAATCCGCAAAGACGGTTCATTGAGATATTGGCATGATCACAGTTTGCCGATTCTTGACTCAGATAATACGCCTGAGAAATGGGTTGGTGGCATTTCTGACATCACTGACCAAAAGCAATCAGAACAAGAAAAAGCAGAGCTTGAAGCAAAATTAAATCGTGCCCAAAAAATGGAATCGCTGGGGCTTTTGGCAGGCGGTGTCGCCCACGATCTGAATAACGTTTTGGCAGGTATTGTCAGCTATCCGGAACTAATTTTAATGAATTTACCTGAAGACAGTAAATTTAGAAAACCCATTGAGACAATGCAGGAGGCAGGACACAGGGCTACTGCTATCGTCCAGGATCTGTTGACCGTGGCAAGAGGTGTGGCCACTGCAAAAGAACCCCTGAAATTAAATGACTTGATTGGCGATTATCTAAATTCTCCTGAGTTTAAAAAACTTGAACGGTTTCATCCTGCAGTTACGGTCAAGACCAGTCTCGATCCCGACTTGCTAAACATAGTCGGTTCTCCTGTTCATATCAGAAAGGTTGTGATGAACCTGGTGTCAAACGCCTCGGAAGCCATTGAGGGTAGCGGTAATGTAACCATATCGACGATGAACCGTTATATAGACAAACCTCTAATGGGGTATGATGATTTAAACATAGGTGAATACGCTGTTCTGACCGTATCAGACGTTGGTTCGGGAATATCATCAGATGATCTTGAGAGGATTTTTGAGCCGTTCTATACAAAAAAGGTAATGGGCAGAAGCGGTACAGGTTTAGGTCTGGCCGTGGTATGGAATGTTATGCAAGATCATCAAGGCTACATAGATGTGAAGAGTGATAAGAACGGCACAACATTTGAGCTATACTTTCCAATAACAAGAGATCAAATATCGGATAAAGATTTGTCAATACCCATCAAAGATTACAAAGGAAACGGGGAGACAATTCTGGTTGTTGACGATGTGGAAAGCCAAAGAGAGATATCCAGTAAGATGCTGGATACACTTGGCTATAAAGCGAAAGCCGTTTCCAGTGGAGAGGAGGCAGTTGAGTATTTGAAACAGAATACTGCAGATTTATTATTGCTTGATATGATTATGGATCCGGGAATAAATGGTCTTGAGACCTACGAGAGGGTAATA
>JASFJP010000260.1:0-6763 GCA_050121225.1 Desulfobacterales bacterium | reverse complement strand
GGTTCAAGCTCTGGGCTCAGAGGTTCAGGCTTACTTTGCCTTCGCGAGGGTTTAAAGGTTCAGTGCTTGCCACCCTTTGGATGGTTCACCCTTCAAGGCTATATTAACCTTTAACCCTGAACCTTTTATTCTCCCATTTTGAACCTTTGAACCTTGAACGGCTGAGTTATTTTTCCTCGCGCATATAGGACTTGGCCAGGGCGTTGGGGGCTCCGATACGCTTGCTCAATGCTTCCCACCATTTTTTTAAGAAAGTGAAACAACTCGGTGAACTTTTTTAAATAATTCAAATGTTGACATAACATTATTTATTTTCTATCCCAATCAATGTGAAGATAGTATCACCGAACCGGATTCTACAGCAGGCACGGTGCTCCACTGCATACATTCGGTTGTTGACTCACTATAGGATCCGCCACCTCACTGAACCGGAAAGATATGGCTCTAAAAAACGAAAAAATGTCGCAAAAAATGGATAACATAATCAGCTTAAACTGCATTATTTGCGGCAATCATTATCGTCCCGACGAGGTGGATTATGTCTGCCCGCAGCACGGTGACGAAGGGGTTCTCGACGTCCAATACGATTATGATTTCATCCGTGGACAGATTGACAAAGAAGCTCTTTTACGTTCCAAAGATCTCACCATTTGGCGCTATAAACCATTTTTGCCGGTTCATCCCGATGCAAAAGTTCCACCTTTGTCTGTGGGCTGGACGCCGCTGTATCATATTCCATTTCTGGCGGCTGAATTGGGATTAAACCATGTTTATGTCAAAGACGACGGCCGTCAGCCCACGGCTTCCCTCAAAGATCGTGCCAGCGCTATTGCCGTAGTTAAAGCCAGAGAAAAAAACACCGAGATTATCACCACTGCCAGCACCGGGAATGCGGCTGCCGCATTGAGCGGCATATGTGCCAGCATTCAGCAACCGAACGTGATTTTTGTACCGGAGACTACGCCCCAAGCTAAAGTCGCCCAACTTCTGGTATTCGGCTCACGTGTCATTTTAGTCAAAGGGACTTATGACGATGCCTTTGAGCTTTGCCTTAAAGCCGCAAAGACCTACGACTGGTATAACCGCAACACCGGCTATAATCCCTACATGACAGAAGGCAAAAAGACCGCCGCCTTTGAAATTTGCGAACAACTCGGCTGGAATGCTCCGGACCGTATTTTTGTCAGTGTGGGCGACGGCTGTATCATCGGGGGACTGCACAAAGGACTAAAGGACTTAATGGCACTTGGATGGATCGATAAAATGCCTAAGCTGATGGGCGTGCAAGCCGCAGGTAGCAGTTATATGTATACGGCATGGAAAAACGGCGAAGATATTCTCACCAAGCCGCCGGTTAACCCACAAACGGTGGCCGACAGCATCAGTGCAGGGCTTCCCCGGGACCGCATCAAGGCAATGGCCGCCGTAAAAAAAACCGATGGCGCCTACCTTTCCGTTGCCGATGACGACATATTGAGAGCAATTCCTGAATTGGCCCGTGGCGCCGGCGTTTTTTCCGAACCTGCCGGAGCGGCCTCATATGCCGGTCTGGTAAAAGCAGTGGATCAACGAATGGTTTCAAAGGAAGAGACCATTGTGGTGCTTAACACCGGTAATGGTCTGAAAGATGTGGCCGGCGCTATGAAGGCGGTAGATCTTGTCCAAACAATACCGTCCAGAGTTTCGCCAGATTTAGCGGCGCTGAAGCAGGTGGTGGCCGGATGGGGAAAAAAATAAACATAGAACACCGAACGTCCAACATCGAATATTGAATGGGAAAGATGAAGAAACAGACTTATGATTTAGAAGAAAAACTGGTCGTCTCGACGGCCAGCGGCTGGGCTGAACAATGAACCCTGAACCTGTGAACGCTTGCTGAATATTTAAGGAGAAACGATTGTGATAGATTTAACCGTAAATTCCGAGGCGCTAGCAAGGGCCGCAGAGAGAGCCAGAGAAAGAAACATCATTATTCCCACGTTCAAGCAACAGCGTGACCCCGCTTTAATTCCAGATACTATCGTATCCAGGTTGAAAACCATCGGGTTGTGGGACATCGATCCGCTGAATCTTTTCCGGATCACCTGGCATAATGAGCCGGTGGCGCAGGGGGGAGGGTTTGGCGATGTCAATTTCATCGAATTTCCCAAAACGCTCACGGGCGTTGAGGCGCGCATTGTGGCAATTGTCGGCAAATGGTTTCCCACCGGGGCGCACAAGGTGGGGGCAGCATTTGGCTGCCTGGTTCCCCGGCTGGTGACCGGTCAGTTCGATCCCACCACCCAGAAGGCTGTATGGCCGTCGACCGGCAATTACTGCCGCGGCGGGGCCTATGATTCCACCCTGTTGGGCTGTGAATCCATCGCTATACTGCCTGAAGGCATGAGCCGTGAACGCTTTGAATGGCTTACAACGGTTTCCGGAGAAATTATCAAAACCCCTGGCAGTGAAAGTAATGTCAAAGAAATTTTCGACAAATGCTGGGAGCTGCGGAAATCTGGACAGGATTTGACGATTTTCAACCAGTTTGATGAATTCGGCAATTATCTCTGGCACCATGAAATTACCGGGCCGGCAGTGCTGGAAGTCCTCGAGCGCGTCATGGGCCCCAAAGATAAGTTCCGAGGATTTATGTCGGCTACAGGCTCGGCCGGCACCATCGCCAGTGGGGATTTTCTCAAAAAGCATTTTCCGTTGAGTAAAATTGTTGCCAGCGAAGCGCTGCAGTGCCCGACCCTGCTGCGCAACGGATTCGGAGAGCATCGCATCGAGGGCATCGGTGATAAACATGTACCCTGGATTCACAACATCAAAAACCTTGATATGGTGGTAGCCGTTGATGATGAGACGCCTATCAGCGTGATGCGCCTGTTTAACGAGCCGGCCGGCAAAAAATATCTCGCAACAAAAGGTGTTCCCGCAACACTGCTTGATATGCTCGACCTGCTGGGAATATCCTGCATTGGAAATCTGGTTACGGCCATTAAATTCGCCAGATACTATGAATTGGGTGAAGATGATATCGTCATGACGGTGCTGACCGATTCCATGGAGATGTACGCCAGCCGTTTGCAGGAGCTCAATCAAGAACGCGGCGAGTTTACAGATAGCAATGCTGCAGCTGTATATGCCCAGCATTTGCAGGGGCTGACAATCGACAATATGGAAGAACTGACCTACTACGACCGTAAACGCATTCACAATCTCAAATACTATACGTGGGTAGAACAACAGGGCAAAACTTATGAGGAAATTCAGAAGCAGTGGTATGACGATCAATACTGGGATAGCATTCCCACCTGTGTGGATCAAATTGACGCCCTGATCGAAGAATTTAACGCCAAAACCGGTTTGCTCAAGACGTTGTCGTAATTTATAATTTCAGGTGTTCCGCCGGATCAGGTGTCAGCAAAAAGATGACGGAGGACAGAGAACAGTCTGCGTCGAATATAGTCAATTCGGAGCCAGCAGAAAGCAGCCGGCGGACTGCCCTCGGATTAGATCTCGTTGGAAGGGGATGTTTTTACAATAATCAAATTTAGGATTTACTCGAATTAACACCTACCAATTATATTATTTGCAATATTTGTAACCTGGCGATACTCTCAATTAAATCAAAACCTGGTTGATATTTGGTTTACGGTTATAATATCCCAAATTCTGGTTCATTAGTATTTCAGCATGCTTAACCCTAATCTGTAAAATCCCAAAATTTAATATTGCGTCAGCACATCCAACAAATTTTGAGTCTCTCCAATAATTATCTTCAGGGAATCTAACATCACCTTTGATTGGGGATTGGCCCAAGGAAATCCACAGTGAACAGAAGTTTTAGATTTGTTCAGCTAACTTTTGATTCAACGGGTCAATATTATAGTGGATTTGAAAAAGCAATCTACAACTCAGCCACCAAATTGCCTTCCACAAAAAATTATGACACACATTTTTTGAATGCTTTTGAGCTTTGGATTCGGACATCCTCTAATTTGACATAAAGTTCTATATACGCTATTTCAATTTTGACCAGCCGCAGTTTTTCAACGATATTCAAACTGCTTAAATTTTTACTGGAGGGCAAATATGCAATGCCCGAAATGTCAGTTTGAGAATCCTGACGGTGCCAAGTTCTGTGTCGAATGCGGCAATAAGATTGAAATTATCTGTCCCAAATGCAGTTCTGTTAATTCTCGAAATTTCAAATTCTGCAGTGAATGTGGCCAAAAACTTAGCATTCCTTCCGAAGCTAAACCAACAGATTTCTCTTTAGACGAAAAACTGACAAAAATTCAAAAATATCTTCCAAAGGGACTTACGGAAAAAATTCTGTCTAAAAAGGATCGTATTGAAGGCGAACGAAAGCAAGTGACGGTAATGTTTTGCGATATGGAAAGATTTACTCAGCTTTCCGAAAGACTTGGCCCGGAGGAAGCTTGCACCATCATGGATCGAGTCTATGAAATTCTGATTCACAAAGTACATGACTACGAAGGCATTGTTAATGAATTAAATGGTGATGGGATTATGGCCCCTTTCGGAGCCCCCATTGCATTGGAGGACGCACCGCAGCGGGCTATCCGTTCGGCCATGGCGATTCACCGTGAAATGACAAGGTTCGGCGATAAAAAAAGCAAGATCAAGCGAAGATACCACAAATCAAGATGCGGATTGGAATCCATACAGGACCGGTAGTGGTAGGCACCTTGGGCAATGATTTAAGAGTAGATTTCAAAGCTGTGGGAGATACGGTGAACCTGGCTTCCAGAGTGGAAGGGTTGGCAGAACCAGGAACAACTTATGTTACTGAGGATATCTTCAAAATCTCCGAGGGATTTTTTGTATTTTAATTTTTTGGCGATAAGGATATTAAGGGCAAAGAAAAGCCCATCAGGGTCTACCGAGTGATTACGCCCAGTACAAGGAGGACACGATTTGATGTGAGTGCCGAACGGGTACTGAACGCGTCTGTTGGAAGGGAGCGAGAGCTCGAGCTCATGCTTGATGGCTTTGAAAGAACTAAATCCAGCCGTGGCCAATGAGGGCGCGACCTTTTTGGAGGGCAAATGTCTTTCTTTCAGCAGGGGAGTCGCCTACCATCCGGTTATAGATATTCTGAAGTCAACCTTCGATATCTCTTCGCCTTTGATAGCCTTCCGCCGTTTGCAAAGTAAAGACTAGTTTCGTCGTAGCTTTATCCATTACTCTTTCAAATCAAAAAAGGAGATCATTGCATGAAAAAAGTAGCAATTCTTGGGGCAGGATTTGTGACCAAACCTCTTGCTGATTATTTGATCGATCGTTGTCAATACCAGGTAGTAATGGCGACCCGGACAGTCTCAAAGGCCGAAGCGATTATTGCAGGGCGTTCTCTGGGCAAAGCTGTGACTTGGACGTTCGATCAACTCGGTGCCCTTGAACAGTTGGTGCAGGAGATGGATTTGATTGTCAGCATGATCCCGCCGACCATGCATATCCCTGTCGCCAAAGCATGTTTGCGCCATCAAAAGTCTCTTGTGACAACATCCTACATCAGCCCCGAAATGGCAGCATTGGACCAGGAGGCCAAGGAAAAAGACGTGATTCTTCTGAACGAACTTGGCGAAGATCCGGGCCTTGACCATATGGGCGCTAAACAAATGATCGATGAGGTCAACAAGGAAGGCGGCAAAGTACGTTCGCTGACATCCTATGGTGCGGGACTACCATCTTTTGAATATAATCGCAACCCCTTTGGTTACAAGTTCTCCTGGAGCCCAAGGGGCGTCATGTTGGCAGCACAAACGGCAGCCGGTTATCTCAAAGAAGGCAAGGTAATTGAGGTGCCAGCAGACCAGCTCTTTTCTCATCACTGGCTGGTCGATATTGAGGGATTGGGCACCTTTGAGACTTACCCCAACCGGCACAGCTTGCGGTACCTACCCTATTTTGGTCTCGATCAAGACACTTCCCTCTACCGTGGCTTGCTGCGCTTTACAGGTTGGTGTAACACGATGAAGAGCCTAGTCGCGCTAAACCTTCTTAATGACACGGAGGAAAAAGACTTTTCCAACCAAAACTATCGCTTGTTTACCACTTCACTGGTGGGAAAGAGCAATGGAACTCTGGAAGATGTGGCAGCCTTCTTACAGGAAGATCCCAAATCGGATATCCTCAATCGGTTAAAGTGGTTGGGGCTTTTTGATGAGACACCGGTCAGCATCACCAGGGGTACCAATGTTGATGTGCTTGTTGATCTGATGTTGAAAAAGATGTCCTATGCCCCCGGAGAACGGGACATGATCCTGGTGCATGATGAGATTATCGCTCAGTTTGGTGAACGTCGTGAAAAACGGTTGTCCACTCTGCGGGTTGAGGGTATTCCTCATGGGGATTCAGCGATGTCCAGAGCGGTCTCTTTGCCGGCTGCAATTGCCAGTCGTCGTATCCTCGAAGGGAAATTGAAACTTACCGGTGTGCATATGCCCACACTCTCCGAAATTTACCAGCCAATCCTTGATGAACTTGAAGACGATTTTGACTTCAAATTCCAACACCAAACCATCCAACTCTAACACCGCAAAGAGAAAATATTGAAATTATCCAGAGAAAGGAATGTATCATGAAAGAAATAGGCTTTGTCAAAACAAGCATGCCCGAAGAAGCAAGGGTCGCAATGTTACCCAAGGATATTAAAGAATGCGTCACCCATCCTGACAAATTGTTCTTTGAGACGGGATACGCCAAACATCTGGGGTTTGATGATGCAGATTATGAAGCTGTGGGAGCA
>JASFJP010000259.1:0-6795 GCA_050121225.1 Desulfobacterales bacterium | reverse complement strand
AGGTTAGTCGTGTGTTCGGCTGTGCATTGAATTTCGATTGCCAGTCAACAGTATCCCAGGGACCCACGGGCGCCCACATAAGCACATCCGGCAGGGTTTGTTTGATCCAAACCAAGCTATCAGCCCAGGCCCAACGCAGCCCGTATTCTTCAGCCCAAGCCCAGAGGTTATGAAAACTGTAGTCGGAGGCGACCAGCGGACACGTGGACAAGTGCTGAACATAGTCGGTTTGCTTTTCAAGGCTAATCGGTTCAAACGTCGGATTCATGTTGAAGTGCCTTCGCAAATTCACTACCGGCTTCATAGGCCTGCTGGAGGTATTCCGGGAACCGCAATACGTCGCCTTGAAAGTCCAACCCCCGGTATAGTAAAGATTTCCACAGCTCCATATCCAGAACATCGAAAAAATATCTCAATGTCAGCAGAATACCGTCAAACAGCTTTTTCCCTTTGGTAGCCCCGACACTGATAAGAAGCCCCTTACGAATGAATTTCTGTGGCTCCCCAGGAATGTTGTCAACCCAATACTTTTTCACCCAGAGGGATTGAAAGCGGTCCATGAGGATCTTTAGGTGGGCGCTCACCGCATAGAAGAAAACCGGTGAGGCAATCATCAATCCGTGAGACGCCAGAATTTTATCTCGAACCGTCTGGAAATCGTCTTTTATTCGGCACTCTCCGCTTTCCTTGCACCCATAAATCTCTAAACAGGGCGATATACTTAAGTCCCTCAAGACGATTTCTTCAACGTTGGCTCCGAAATCCTGCGCACCTTTTACCGCTTCCTTCAATAAAAGGGCAGTATTGCCTTTCCGACGTGGACTGCCGTAAATCGCGACAATCTTAAGAGGTTGCATTGTACTCCTCGCATCAATTCCGCACCACGCTCAACAAATTACTTTTTCCCGGAAAGCTTCGCGTTTTAACCACGAAACTTGGTCAATGATTTTCTAAAGACGTCGAAATGCAGAATTTATTGAGTTTAAATCTCAATAACGATACCAATGGGGCAATGATCGGACCCGTAAATATCATTATCAATGAATGCGTCTTTAATCCATCCGTTATCAATCATATCTCTGGTGACAAAGAAGTAATCGATACGCCACCCGATATTGCGATCCCTGGCTTTGAATCGATAGGTCCACCACGAATACTTTATAGCATCGGGATGAAAATGGCGAAATGTATCAACATACCCGTTTTCAACAATTCTGTCGAGCCAGTCCCTTTCTATTCTTAAAAATCCGGACGTTTTTTCATTTGCCTTCGGGTTTTTAAGATCGATCTCGTTATGCGCCGTATTGTAATCGCCGGTAATAATCAGGGCTCGGCCTTGCTTTTTGTAAGTATCCGTGTAGTTAAAAAATGCTTCGTAAAAATCCAGCTTGTACTGCAGTCGCTCCTCGCTCATCTGGCCGTTTGGAAAATATACATTGAAGAAAATAAAATCATCAAACTCCAATTCTAAAATACGGCCTTCACTATCGAATTTTGGGTCTCCGAGTCCCAAATTTACTGTCTTCGGGGCTAACCGGCTGTATGCCACCACGCCGCTGTAGCCTTTTTTTACTGTGGCATGGGACCAGTGGGATTCATAGCCGTCAATGCGGTTCATTTCATCTGTAACCTGCGACTTTTGAAGTTTGGTCTCCTGCAGGGCAACGATGTCCGCATCCAACTGCTGAAAAGATTTAAAGAAATCCTTTTTTATGACCGCCCGCAAACCGTTAACATTCCAAGAAATCAATTTTATTCTTTTCTTTTTTTTAGCCATCATTCAATCTTTCCTAATCTCGGTGTTGATGGTTTGCTGTTCATGGCAAACGAATATTTATTCATTTAACAGTATATGGACCTGTCTGAAAGTTTCGCTGCTCTCGGCATTCTTCGATGCAGCTATGATCGAACGGAAACATTCTCTGACGATTGCAGTTTTAGGTCTGGACGAATCCAGTTGTGCATCAATGGTCTTTAAATCCGCCATCAGCTCACTCAATGTATCAAAATCGAGTCCCAGGGAACCCGCCTGCTCTTTGATTTCAGAGGCAATCTGTTGAACCGCGCGACAACCGTGCGAACCTAATACCAGATCGTCTCCGAGCTGGAAGTGTTTACTGTCGCCGGGGGATGAACCACCGGTCAGGCGTTGGATCATTTGTAGTCCTTCCGAACTAATTCCAATCCCGCCGGATAGCGTCCGGATTTCCACCAGCTGCAAACCCATAAGTTCTTCTGCTACCCGGGAGGCAAGTTCCCGGTCAAGACCCAGCGTCTCTCCAATATCATACATGGACGCCTGAACAGATGGGTCGCCTTTGGTCTGCTTAAACAATTGAATTATGAATTTTTGGGTGGTAGTATCAATGTCACTATCGGGCATTTTAAATTTCATCCTCTCTGGTGCAGTCACCGGTTTACACTGTCTCGATGCGCATGGGAAAGATCTAATTCCTTTTTCTTTTCAAGAAACAATCGACTGAATCGCGTCGTTTATCTCCGGATACTGGAATGTGAAGCCGAAATGCAGGAGTTTATCCGGCACAGTTCGTTGGCTGTCCAGCAGTACGTTCCCGAATTCACCCATGGCTATACGGATCATGAACGCCGGAGCCGGCATAAAAGCCGGGCGCTTCAACACGGCGCCAATGGCTTTTGCCAAATCGCGATTCCGCACCGGATTGGGTGCACAAAAATTAAGCGGCCCATTGATCTCTTGGTGCCCCAAAATAAACTCAATCGCCGCCATAAGATCATCCAAATGCATCCAAGGAAACCACTGATTGCCGCTTCCGAGCGGTCCACCAACAAATGATTTAAAGGCTGGAATCATTTTCGCCATGGCACCGCCATCTTTACCGAGAATGACACCAAATCGCATAAGGGCTACCCGCGCAACTTTTTCAGTCGCCTTTAGGGCCTCATTTTCCCAATCCACCGATACGCCGGCCAAAAAATCGTCGCCTGCGGTTTCACCTTCCTTGAGGATATCATCTCCCCTGTTGCCGTAGTACCCAGCGCCGGAAGTGCTGCAAAGGATGACCGCTTTCCCCTGTGGGAGAGCATCAACAACATTGCGGGTGGTTAGGATCCGGCTGTCATAGATTAGCTGTTTGTAACTTGCGCTCCAGCGTTTGAATATGGTGACTCCAGCCAGATTCACAACGGCATCCACTTTTTCAAGTGCGTTCTGCCACTCGCCCGGCTGCGTGGTATCAGCCGAAATATAAGTGTAGTCCTTATGACGGATGCGGGTAGATCCCGGAGATCGGCTGACAGCGAAAACCCGGTGACCGCTTTTGATAAAATAGTTGGAAAGGTTCGAACCGACAAAACCCGAACCTCCGGTAATTAAGATATTCATGGTGTATCTCCCTGCTTTCCTCAACAGCGATCATCGTATGTAGCTCATCATGATTTGTCAATATCTACTATAAAAACGCCTCCTTTTAGATCTCCAAATCAAGCAAACCCAAATTAGGATAGGATTTCACATGATGACCGCTCTATATCGTCTACAAATTTTAATGATGATGCAAATAATCGACGACGATCGTCAAGAGTACTTTAGGCAGGAACAATCAGATAGGCTCCGAGGCATTATCACAATCGGGACAAACACCGATGAATTCGAGTTTATGCCCGATGATCTTAAAATCGGTAGCCGCTATTAGCTCATGACCAATTTCGGGGTGGAAATCGACGGGTGCATCCACAACTCGATCACAGTGGATGCAGCGAATATGATAATGATTTTCAGCTATCCCGTCAAAGCGTTTTAAGGTGCAACCCAATTCGAGCTTCTGAATTTCTCCGGTTTCGGAAAGAATTTCAAGATTGCGATACACGGTTCCGAGGCTGATACGGGGAAGGCGCCGGCGTACCATTTCGTAAATCTCGTCAGCACTGGGGTGAGTGGTGACGTTGCGCAGCTCTTCCAAGATCACTTTGCGTTGACGCGTCATTCTGATGTTTGACTCTTTTATCAAACCAATCAGACCTCCTTGAAAATGATAATAGCTACTATTTGCGTATGATGAAACGGAGCTGAAGTCAAGAAATATTTCGGCGGATGCGCGTTGCGGGATGCGTTTTTAGGTCTAAATTAGGAAATGGCTCCCTTCTCAACGCTCAGATAAGGACTCGACGCGTATGATACGCCGGTTGTTTATCTATCTCCTATAGGCGTATATTCGCACACCTCCGGCCCACAATAGTCGCCGACATATTCGGATTCCGGGCGATAAAGCATTGGTTTGGGAGCAGCGCCGGCAAATTGTTCCTCAATGACATGGGTGCTCCAGCCGGAGATCCTCGAAATCGCAAACACCGGCGTAAATAGGTCTACCGGTATACCCATCGAATAATACAGGGTCGCACTATAAAAATCTACGTTGACATAGATATCCCTATTTTTACGTTTTTTAAATTCTTCTTTGCCCGTTTTTTCGAGCATTGTCGATATTTCGTACCACTTCGTCTCCCCGGCCCGTTCACCCAACACCTTGGACATGGGCGCCAGAATATGGGCGCGAGGATCATCCGTATCGTAAACCGCATGCCCCAATCCAAAGATCACTCTACCGGCATCAAATTCCTGATTTACAAAATCTTTTACTGCATCGACTGAACCAATCTTGAACAGCATTTCCATGACCCGCACATTGGCGCCACCGTGTAATTCGCCGGATAGAGATCCCACTGCCGCCGCAACCGCAGCATACATATGCGCGCGGGTCGATGCGACTTCTCTCGCAGCAAAGGTGGATGCATTGAACGAATGCTCGGCATGCAACACAAGTGCTGTGTCCATAAAACGGGCCATATCGTCGTCCGGCACCTTCCCGCTGAGCATATACAGAAAATTGGCTGCGTGATCTAAATCAGCAGACGGGTCTATGGGTTGATTGCCGTTGCGAATGCGGTCCCAGCTGGCAATAATGGTTGGAAATTTTGCAATCAGCTTTATCGCCATGCGTAGGGACGCATCCAGGGATTGATCCGTTATATCCGGATCATGCTGGGCAAGCATTGGGACCGCACATTGTAAAATGTCCATGGGCAGGGCATCTTTCGGCCGGGTCTTCAGAGCCGCGACGACTTCGGGCGGAATATGTCGTTCCGCTGAAAGCTGCTTTTTCAGTTCAGCGAGTTCGTCTGCTTGGGGCAATTTTTCATATAACAGCAAATGTACAACTTCTTCAAAGGTGGCGCTTTTTGCCAGGTCCTGCACCAAATATCCGCGGTAAATTAATCTTCCGTTGGCGCCGTCGACATCACAGATGCGGGTGTCGGCAATCACGACTCCTCGAAGTCCGGTATTTAAAACGGGTCTGCATTCTTCCATCTTACACCTCTCTAAATGTTTACATTATTTGAAGAAAACTTTGTAGATAGAACCGTTAATTGATAACTTATCAAACCTTCTAAGCAGTATAAAAATGGGATTTTTGCAGCCAAAAGTCAAGCAAGAAATTGGAAAGGGCCGGTATGGTAAAAGAGTTTGCGTTTGCTCCCTCATTTTATACGCAGTCGTCGCTGGGAAAATCGATCCACGATAATAAGAGCTACCATCTCATTAGCGCCTGCAAACCCTCGAATGATATCCGTGAATTCGATCGACCGGTATCTGTTGCGGCTGTTCTGAAAAGAATACGGTTTTTCAAACTGCGGTTAAACGCCACCTTAAGCGATTGGGAAAGGATCAGGGGAGATCGCCTACGAAGCGTTCGGTTAAAGTCCTATTTTTTCCGGCGGCCGGCGCTCGGGAACATATTCGTGTGGAATTTCACCTTCATTCCACTCTTTGGAAACATAGAGATTGCAGTAACAGCTTCCGAATTCCTCGATGTCCGGCACGCTGTAAACGCAAGGGCAAATGACATCCCGGTCGGCATCCCGGTCTCCGGAGAGCAGCCGGCAGGGACACCCCATATAGCCATAACGTTCTTTATTGGTAATTAGGGCTTCCAGAAGTTCAAATGTTCTTTCCTTGTCTTTGTTAAAATAATACCCCTTTTTCCCCTGAACCTTTTCCATCATCTCGTAAAGCTGCTGTGCATCCATTACATTCCCAGAGCCTCCTTGATTTCCTTTTCTTTGAATCCGACAATTACTTTATCCCCGATTATAATGGTTGGAAACGAACATCGTGGATTGAATTTTTTTACATCCGCTATAATGGCTTTGCGCTCATCCCCTTTAAGCAAATCCACATCGATAAATTCATATTTTATCGTGCAGTCACCGAGGAATTTTTTGGTGGCTCTGCAGTGGCTACAGGTACTCAAAGAGAAAATCTTAACATCCTTCGTTGAATTTTCTTCCGCTTGAGACATGGAAACATCCTTTCATCGTAAACAATTCAATTATCCGAGTTAACCTAATCCGCCCAATATACAAAATCGAATGCAGGGGCTTCAAACACTACACCTGCTAAAGCAGAACCTACCTTAACAGAAAATTACCGAAAATAGTATAAAAATTTCATCCAGCATACTTCTTCATCAACAATCGTCAATTAAATTTTTATGCCATTTCTCCCCAGAATTGAATATGGCAAATCATTCTAATGTGCTAAAGTTGGCTTATACGACTGCTTGCGCCGTCTCAGTAGGGATAATGAGACATTCCTGTCTCACAAGACAATCTACAGGACAATTTAAGCTGGATAACACCTTTGATGGAATTTTCGACATAGCGATGTATCCATATTTTTATAATGATATCAAAATTTTATCTAAAATCATTTCCATACTCGTACAATCAGTGAACTGAGATACGATTGGCATGAAA
>JASFJP010000258.1:0-6800 GCA_050121225.1 Desulfobacterales bacterium | reverse complement strand
AACCCCAGTGCCTCCTTCAAGGATCGGGGCATGGCCAGCGCTCTGAGTTATATCAACTTCATGGTTCAAGAAGGCCGTTTGTCAGACGTTTTGGCCATTTGTGCGTCCACGGGCGACACATCGGCAGCGGCCGCCCTTTATGCCTCTTATCTGAAACCGCATGTTAAATCCGCCGTTATTTTACCGCACAAAAAAGTGACTCCCCAGCAGCTTTCCCAACCGCTGGGCAGCGGCGCAAAAGTGTTTGAGATCCCCGGTGTTTTTGACGATTGCATGAAGGTTGTCGAATCCCTGTCTGAAAGATACAATGTGGCCCTGTTGAATTCTAAGAATGCCTGGCGGATTTTGGGTCAAGAGTCGTATTCTTTCGAGATCGCCCAGGATTTTGAATACGATGTATCCCATACAGTGGTGGTGCTGCCTATCGGAAATGCCGGAAATGTTACGGCGGTGATGAGCGGTTTTATAAAATTTTATGAAGCCGGCATCATAAAAGCTTTACCGAAGATTGTTGGTGTCCAGTCTGAACACGCCAACCCAGTGTTTCGCTACTATCTGGAGCCGGATGCGAAGAAACGCCAATTTGCAGCAGTCACCGTCAAACCGAGTGTGGCCCAAGCGGCCATGATCGGCAATCCGGTTTCGATGCCGCGGGTGATCCATTTAGTCGAGCGTTATAATCAATTGGCCGGCTGTCAGAAAACGTTTTTTGTCGAGGTCACCGAACAGGATATCATGGATTGGGAACTGACTGCCAATCGCAACGGCCACATTGCCTGCACCCATGGCGGGGAATCCCTGGCCGGATTACTGGTAGCCAAAGACCGGGGACTAATTGACAGTCAGGAGGTTGCGGTGCTGGATTCAACCGCTCACGCCCTTAAATTTTCCGGATTCCAGGATATGTATTTTGCACAAAAATTTCCGCTGGATTACAAGATCGCTCCCAACACGGATTTGGTAAACGCTCCCTTTTATGTGCAGCCACCGAACCTTGAAAAACTGCCTGCTCCTGGTAAACCCTTGGATAGTGATGATTTTGAACTCTTTGTGGAAGCCGTTTCCACAGAGATCGCCCGGATGCTGGATCTCAAAAAAATCTAGCTTCGCCGGTCGAAGAATATTTTAGCACAAAATAATTGTTAAACCATCAAATCCAATATGAGGTAATAACAAAATGCGAAGACACCTGATTTTAGGTGCATGTTGTCTTATGCTGGCAATGGTCGTCCCCTTGGCATGCACCACGACCACCAACCAGAATGTCGAAAAACAGAAAGAACAGGCGCAAGCCTCAAAAAATCTTGGCGAAGCCTACATCCGAGAGGGCAACTATACTGCCGCTTTAAGGGAGCTCTTAAAAGCAGAAGCGTTGTACCCTGATGATTACTTTCTTCAAAACGACCTGGGACTCGTGTATTATTACAAGGAAAGACAGGATCTTGCGATCCAGCATTTCAAGAAGTCCCTGGCATTAAAAGACGATTACGGCCCCGCCCGCAACAATCTGGGAAATGCCTATGCCAAAAACAATGAATGGGACAAGGCGATCGAACAATGGAAGCATGTGATCTCAGATCTTCTCTACGCAACGCCTCAATTTCCACTTTCCAATCTTGGCATTGCCTACAATCACAAAAAAGAGTACGATCTTGCGGAAAAATATTTTCTGGAGGCATTGAAGGTTAAACCGGAGTTTAACAGAGCCTTGTACGGTCTGTCGCAAACATACCTTGCCACCGGCAGGATCTCAGATGCCATCGCAAGTTTGGAAAAAGCCACCGCCATATCCCCAGAGGAAGCAATATTGCATTTCGAACTGGCTAAAGCGTATAGTTTGAACCGGGACTACAGAAGGGCGCATGCCGCCTACCTCAGAGTTATACAACTGGATCCGAATAGTAATCTAGCAGATCAAGCCCTTAGAGAATCCCAAAAGATCAAGCATCTATACTAGAATCTTAAATGGTACAACCATGTGAACTGCAACCTGGCCTGTTGATGTTATAAGATAAAGTAGCAGCTCAACGGTCGGCTGCGGGCAGGGGCTGCCAATAAGAAATGGCAACCGGATCCGTCTAAAGGTTCCGGTTGCCATTTAATTTTTTTCAGGAACGTTGATATCGCGTGACTTAAGGCTTAGACATTCCTCTTTTGTTCGAGCTGCACAATCCGTGGGGTGATAAAAATCAACAGCTCATTCTTGGTATCGGTTTTGCTCTGGCTTTTAAACAACCAGCCTAAAACCCCCAGCTTGCGCAATCCGGGGATCCCCTGCTCACCGTAAGTAATCGATGATTTGACGATACCACCGATAACGATTGTGTCCCCGTCATCCACCAGAAGCTCAGTTTTGGCTTCGTTGGTGGACAATGCCGGTTGATCGGCAGTCGGATCGACCACGTCATTTTTGGTGACGAAAATCTTCATGACGATGCGGTCGTCCGGTGTAATGTTAGGCGTGACTTCCAGCAGCAAATCAACGTCTTTGAACCTGACCGTGGCGTTACCTGAAGAATCCCGTTCCAGGTAGGGGACTTCCAACCCCTGCTTGATTGCGGCTTTTTTGTTATCCAGGGTGACGACCTTCGGGGCTGAAATAATGTTGGTTTTGCCCTCGGTTTCGCTGACTACAAGCTTGGCATCGATGATTGAAAACGGGGTTCCCGAGAGTTTAACAAAATCGAAGCCCACCACACTCGATGGAATGGTTGCCGGCAAATTGGATGCCAGTCCCCTTAACGTCGTCTCCGTGCCACCGGAGCTCATAGGTCCTACGGTAATCTCACCCCAATCAAATCCAAGATCTCTGGTAAAGGCGGTATTGGCTTCGACAATCCTGGCTTCAATAACCACCTGGGGCGTCACTTGGTCGATTTTCATCACGACCTCTCGAATCCGCATTATTTTTTCAGCCGTATCGGTCAGGATCAGCTGATTGTTGCGCGTATCCACACTGGCCTTGCCCCGGCCTTCAGTAAGTATCGGCTTAATATGCGGCAGGACTTCGCTTTTGGCATCGGAGTAGTTGACCGCAATATACTCGGTGATCAGAGGCTCAAGTGCTTTTTGTTGCTGACGGGCTTGTTGTTCGGCTTTCATTTTGGCCTGTCTGAGCTTTTCTTCCTGAGCCAGAGTGTTGAGGGTGGCGATGCGAATAATGTCGCCTTCCATGGTCATTCCCAGCTGATTCATTTTCAGCACCAGATCGAGAACCTGGTCCCAGGGTACCGGCCTCTCAAGGGTCAGGGTAACTTTGCCGGTGACATTTTTGTCGATGGCAAAATTCTTGCCGCTGATTTCCCGCAAGATCCGAAACACATTCTTGATGTCGGTATCGTAGAAATCGAGGGCGATTTTCTCACCGGTGTATCTTTTTGTGGTCTGCGCCCGTGCGATGCGTTCAGCCAGAGACCTGCCTCTGGTAGCTGCCATGGGTTGCGCTACGGGCATAAAATGGGACGAGCTGGATTTCGAGGCCTGCAATTTCGCGTCCTGGGCCGATCCAGAAGCCGCATGCTTCCAGGCCGGAGGCTTCGCATCCTCATAGGGTTTGGGCGGTATTGTTGACGGCGAGAAATTCACCTTGATGATATTATCGGTTTGCTTGACGAAATAAGGCACCGCCTCGCGCAGATCGATATCAACCAGGGTGTTCTGGGTTTTGGGTTGCTGGGTCGGCGTAATACGGTCGACGGCACTCTGAAAGCGGGTAGTGATCAACGCACGCTTGCGGTAGTCCGGTAAATTGGTATCCAGCAACTTCAGCTGTACCCGCTTGTTTCCAACCTTGTTAATTTCATACTTAACCGGTCGGGTCGTTCCGATAATAATTGCAGATTTACCGGCTGCTTCACTGGAAAAATCAATTCGATTGAGCCAGGCAGGTTGATCATTTTTAGCGAGTTTAACCGCGGGAGCTCTCTCGGGTGCCGGCAGTGACGATTCAACGCCAGAATTTTGCTTTGGTTGTGTTTGAGCCAATATTGTCGCCTGGGCGACCACCGGTTTCGATTCTTTATATTTTACCGGATTCACCGCGGGGTACCTCCTCTCAGGTGACGACAAGGAGATTGCGACACTTCGATTATTCTTGGCTTTCAGTTCAGTCTGCTTGGGAGCCTGGGCGATCATCGGTTTCGGATTTTGGTGACTCCCGGTTTTCGGAAGATCACCCACATGGATAAGCAAACCATTGTCAACTGGAGTCGCTGAGAACTTGGAAAGATATCCTTTTTGGGTCTCAACCACCAGCCGGACCTTGGCCGGATGTCCGAAATGGCGGACTCTGGTGACCCACGGAGATTTTACCGCGATTCGCTGCTCGCCCTGGTAGGGGCTTTTGATATCGAGCATGTCGACGACAATGCGAGGTGGATTGTCGATCGTAAATGACTTGTAGTTTTTGATCGCGCCGTCGGCTTTAATCTTAATAACCACATTTTTGTTCAGAGGCGTCGCAGAAACAGTGGTTATGCGCTTGGCAGGCTTTGGAGTTGCCGTTTTTACGTTGCTTTGAAGTCTTTGAGACGGCACTGTGGATTTGGCAAAGGAGATGACCAATCCGTTGTTGTCAGGTGCTGTGTCATAGGGAAGGTCCTTTTTTAAAGCAATAAATACCCAGGATTGTTTCCCTTTCTCTTCCGTTTGCGCCACCCGGATATAATTAACTGTGGTATTTTCGGGTGGGTAATGGACGGCCTTTATATTGTCAAGGGCTGTTTCAGGGAAATAGAAACGAACACCCAAAGGATAATCCTGTTTGCGCGCTGTATAGGTCAGCACCTGGTTACCCTTCACTCGAATGGTCGTCGCTTTGGCGTCTTCGCTGATAAGGACATCAGAGATTACTTTGGGCGCCTTTGCGACCTTGACATTGGCCTTTTTCTTGGAAGCACATCCTGCCAACAATGTAATTGTAATGAACACAATTATCCCAACTTTTAGGGGAAACGATATTGATGTGATGAAATCACGCATTTTAAAATACTCCAACGGGTTTCGGAAGCTTGAGTTCTCTTTGACGGGTTTTAATTTTGCCGAATACATCTTCAAATTCTTCCTCGACAATCACTTTATTTTTTTTGATCTTAACTACTTTACCGGCATTCTTTCCGATATAGGTGCCTGTTTTAATGACATAGCCTTTGCCGGTAGTTTCCTCAACCAGCGCCCGGTTACCGCTGGATGCCACGATTATAGCGACCAGCTTTAACTGACTCAGCTCAATTCTTTCCAAGGGCGTTTGAGGAATTCGCTTTTTACGTTCTTGCTTTTTCACTGGCACCGGTTTATCCCTGAGCAATGGTTCAAACGGATCGATTTTGCCAGTTGGATCATAGGCCGATGGGAGACCCCTTCGATGGGTTACTTTTTGGGTTTCCGGGGTGGAGGCTATCAACATCTTATTAGCATCAGCTTTGCCGGTTGGCAGAATGTTGCTATCAGCTGGTGGTTCTATGATTTTAACCGGTTGCTTGATTTGAGATATTTCCGATTTTGGCCTAGCCGCTGGTTTTTTGATTCTAGGCTCGACTTTTTGAGTCGCACCGATGTCCAATTTCTTAGCGACCAACGTGCGTTTATCGACTTCGGGCTTGGGGGCAGGTTTCTCTTTCACCACCTTTTGCGCCTTTTGAATGGTTGAGGATTCCTTCTTGGCCTTGTCGGTCTGCGCTGTTTTGGCGATACGATCCTTCCTGGTTTTGCTGACTTTCGCTATTTTCTGTTCTTGGAAATTGATTTTTTTGCGGACCACCTTCGGTTTCACAGATACATCGTTGGTGCGGTCGCAGCCCCAGAGAAGTAAAGCCACACAAATTGTACAGAATAAAAATCGAGTAATCACAGGTTGTCTTTCCATGATATGCTGGTTTGCCTGTTTAAAGATATTTATCTTTTCTTCTTTTTCTTCTTCTTTGTCTTCTTTTTCGGAGGCGGATCTATGAATTTATAGGTAACCGCCGTGCATTTTGCGTTTAATACCTTGCTGCCTTTTCCCTTAACCCGTGACATTTGTATGTTTCTGACGTTTACAATCCGGTTTAACCGCGCAATCTGATCGAAAAAAATTGCAAGATTATGATAATCTCCCCGGATATTCATGGCCACGGGAATTTCAGCATAAAATTCTTTTTTCTTTTCCGGTTTCGGAGCAAAGAGTAAAAACTCCAGTCCCACATCTTGCCCTGAGCTTGAGATGCTTGAAAGCAGAGAAGGAATTTCTTCCTTTTCGGGCAGCTTTTTCATCGCGAGCTTAAACTGGGCTTCGGCTTCCTTCATTTTGGCCTGAAACTTCTTCAAATCTTTGGCATTTTTTTTGGCAATTGAAAGCTCTTTTTGTAAGTTGGCAAGATCAACTTTTAGCCCTTTGATCTGTTCCAGTTTCGGCCAAAAAAAGAAGTATACGAAAACTCCAATGAGAACTAGAAATAACGCCGAAGATATCAGAATTCTCTGTATCTTTGACAACTTCTCAACTTTCTCGAAAAAAGGTTTAACCGAGTTTGAAAGACCTTTTTTATCCATTGTTACATTGCCTTAGCCTGTTTTTTAGGTTGATTCTCTTTTTGCGGTTTTATCAACGGCTTTTTGATGCAAGTGATCTGAAAACTTTTAAGTTTTGAATTCCGGAGCTTTTTGTGCTTAAGGTTCTTTAAATCGACCTCTTTAAAAAGATCACAATTTTCCAGTCGGACCATAAAATCCGCAACTGTTTTATTATCCAACGCGATACCGTTGATCTTTACTTTATTCCCCTTTGATTGCATACCGGTAAACCACATGCGTTTGGGCACAAC
>JASFJP010000257.1:0-6814 GCA_050121225.1 Desulfobacterales bacterium | reverse complement strand
CCACTACCCGCAAAAAAATTTTAATCGATATATGTAAAGCTTTTGTGTTAAGTGCCATTGTTTTTTTCCTTTCAAGCTTTGTTAATATGTTATTAGTCAAACTTCGTGCCATTTCACAAATTTAGATTTATTTTTAGCCAATTATATCAAATTTTTCTCTAAGCTATTGATTATACGTAATAATTATAATCCAAAAAATGTGTGTTTAGTCGGAAAGAAAGAAGATAGGAAATGCTGCAAAAACAAATCCGGGGGATATGCGCCGGTTATGCGATTGAAAAGTCGTGAATTGCCCCACTTAGCCAGACTCGTAGGCTTAATATTGCAATTAATGAATAGGTTCTTTAATTCACTACTGTCGTAAGGGAAACTGAGAAACAAACAGGGAGGTATTTCAGGGCAGATCTGCTTCGCAGGTTAAAAGAGTTTCATCTTTGAGCGTCTTGCCGAATTTGTTAATGACTTCACGAACCGTCAGCTTTTGCTTCTCTTCACCGCTGACATCCATTTGAACACGACCCTGGTGCAGCATGATCATCCGGTTGCCGTTCTGCAATGCTTGGTTCATGTTATGGGTGACCATCAGGGTGGTTAGATTGTGTTCCTTGACCATCATTTCAGTCAACTCGGAAACCTTATCAGCCGTCTTGGGGTCTAGAGCCGCCGTATGCTCATCCAGCAGAAGCAATCGGGGTAGGGAAAGAGTGGCCATGAGAAGCGTTAAAGACTGTCGCTGACCTCCGGAGAGCAGTCCGACATCCTGCTTCAAACGATTTTCAAGCCCTAAATCCAATATCTTCAAGACCTCGCTGTATCGTTTACGGCGGGATCTGGTAACGCCCCATTTCAACCCCCTCCTCTTGCCTCTGAGTTCCGACAGACTCAGATTTTCTTCAATGGTCATTTTGGCAGCCGTACCTTGGGTGGGGTCTTGAAAAACGCGGGCAACATAGCCGGCCATTCTATAATCGGGAGCTTTGGTAACATCCTGATTATCAATAGTGATCCGGCCATCATCCGGTTGGTATGTTCCCGCGATAATATTCAGCAACGTTGTTTTTCCGGCACCATTGGAACCAATCACAGTTATAAAATCGCCGGCGGCAATTTCAAGATCAATTCCGTTCAAGGCTCGCTTCTCGTCCTGCGTACCCTGGTTGAAGATTTTGGTAATGCCCGACAATGTGATGATACTCTCAGCCAACCTTACACTCCCCTTAAATGAATTTTCCCTTCCCTCGCTTTTTTAAAAGCCGGGATGCCGAGGGCAAGAATAACCATCAAGCCGGTTGCCATTTTCAAATCGGTTGGTGCAAGACCAAGCCGCAGTCCCAGGGATATGATGAAACGGTAAAAAAAGGATCCAACGACCGCAGCGAGCGTCAGACGAAACACAGTTTTGGGTTTTATCAGGGCTTCGCCGATGATAATAGAAGCCAAGCCGGCCACAATCATGCCGATTCCCATGCCGACATCCGAGAATCCTTGATCCTGTGCCACGAGGGCTCCAGACAAGGCAACCATCGCATTGGATAGGCCCAAACCGAATACCGTAGCATTATCCGTATTAACACCCAGGGAACGAATCATGGTTTCATTGTCACCGGTGGCCCGCATCGCCATACCGTATTCCGTGTGCAGAAACAAGTCTACCAGTACTTTTATGATCACGGTTATGATAAAAAAGAAAATAATAATCGGTATGTAGCGCACCACATCCATGTTTTCCATGAAGGTGAGCACGGTGGTACGATCCAGCAATTGAATATTGGCCCGTCCCATTATTCGTAAATTGACTGAATAAAGGATGGTCATCATCAGAATACCGGCCAGAAGACTGTTTATCTTAAGACGTGTATTCAGAATACCCGTCAGACAACCGGCGATAAAGCCAGCCGCTATGGCACCGATGACAGCCAATGTTGGATCGACCCCTGCAACAATTAATCGCGCCACGACAGCTCCTCCCAACGGAAAGCTTCCGTCAACCGTCAAATCGGGGAATGCAAGCACCCGGAAGGTCAACGCTATGCCGAGGGCAACGAGCGCATACGCCAGACCCTGTTGCGTACTAATCGGTAAAATGCTGAAAATTACCATGACCTCTGATTTTCATAAATAAACGTGTGCCCGCAGTCGGTTGGAACAACCACGGGCACACTGAATAGCGCATAGTTTATTTAAAGACCTTATCGGCCTCATCAACATATTTTTTTGGAATTGCAACACCTTGTTTCTCGGCAGCTTTAATGTTCACAAAGAGCGTGAGATCTTCTGCCAGGCCGGACGGGATATCGCCGGCTTTTTTCCCATCTTTCAAAATCTGAGCGGCTTTTTTACCGGCGGCATGTCCGACGGCAAAATAATCAAAACCTAGCGCGGCAATCGCGCCTTGGGGCACCTGATCGGTGTTGCCGGCAAACAACGGCAACTTACTCCCGTCACAAACTTTGACGACCGAACCAAAGGCGGAAGCAACCATATTATCCGACGTGATGTATATCGCATCCACCCGTCCCACCAGCGACTGGGCTGCCGTGTAAACTTCGCTGGAGTTTGAAACGGTGACCTCTACGAGTTCAAGCCCGCGTTTTTTCACGGCTTCCTTGGTCCAGCTGATGCTTTTTACGGAGTTGGCATCACCGGCGTTATAGATCGTCCCCCATTTTTTCGCTTTCGGCAGCATTTTGTGATACATCTCGATCTGTCGATCAATCGGCCAGGCGTCTGAAACCCCGGTGACATTGCCTCCGGCGGGTTCCATGGTTTTCACCAGGCCGGCATCCACCGGATCGGTCACAGAAGAGTAAACGACGGGGATGTTCTTAACAACTTTACAAGCTGCTTGAGAGGTTGGGGTAGCGATGGCATGCACCAGGTCATATCCGCCCGCGGCGAACTTCTGCGCAATGGCCTGGGCGTTGGGCATTTCACCCTGTGCATTCTGATAGTCGTATTCCGCCGCGATGCCGGCTTCTTCCAGGGCTTTTTCGAAACCTTTCTGATCTGCTTCAAGAGCCGGATGTGAAACGATTACCGTAACGCCAATTTTATATGTTTTTGCAGCAACCATTCCTGGCATCAAAAAAGCGGCTAACACCAATCCGATAACAACATACGTAAATCTAGTGTGCATAATTTCCCCCTTTCGATTATTTAATGATTTAAATTCATTTTATTATTAATTGCCTATTCGCTTTAGACTTATTAAATGATTCTCAGTTTTTTGTCAAGATCATTTCGATTCTCGAGTTATCCCGGCACCGATGACAATGACATCATAGTTTTTTTTCATTTCTAAGCTCTTTCTTACTTCTTCTCTGTAACCGATTCCGCTATACCTAGTCGCGTATTTCGGACAGGCAAGTTAGAATAAAAAGAACTATTGCTTGTGTCAAGGAGATATTCTTCTCCTCTATAATCTTAAACCACCTGCCGATTCAATCGTGACAAATTCTGATACCTGCATTAGATTTGTAGGAAAAAAATATAATTTTTGATGGCATCTCTCCGATAATTAAAAACAAAAAAGATTGTCACTTCCGCGAAGCGTATGGGTGTCAACCTAAGGTTTTTGGAGCTGTGGGAGCGGCTTTCCAGCCGCGAAAGAGTTTCTCTACAACCTGATTATCGCGGCTGAAAAGCCGCTCCCACAATCTAATTGGGTTTAAGTGGATCATTGCGACGTCATTTTAAGTTTTCTTGGATTGACGCTTTAGCGCGCATTCGAGAATCCAGAGAAACAATGGATGCCGGATCCGTCATCTCCCACTTGATCCGATTCCGGTCTAAGGACGTTGTCTTATTTAGTTGCCGTGTTAAGAGTATGCTCTCAAACGGATACCTACAATCGAAATGCCATGAACGATACCGACAATATTGCAAAAGAAGCCATTAAACTAGCAACCAAATGGCAACATAGGGCCAATAAGGTAAAACACCCTCATGAGGAGGTGCGCCACAAGAGATTGGCACGCCTGTTTGCCAAGCCTAAGGATAAAGTCCTATTAACCAAATTAATTGATCAGAGTTTTCGATCGGCCAACAATCGCCGCGTAGCCGATCAAATTCATCATCTGCTGACCTATTATGGTATCCCTGAATTTTTCTCGCCATTGGAAAAATTCCTAATGCTTCTTTTCATCCATGTAGGACGATTTTATCCCAAATTTGCAGTTTCCAGAATGATAAAAAAAATGCGGCAAGACAGCAATTATATGATCAGACCGGCTGAAAGAGAGACACTGGTTGCATTCTTGCAAAAACGTAAGCGTCAGGGGATCATCACCAACATCAATCACATCGGTGAAGAAGTGCTGGGGGAGGAAGATGCCAGGGCACGTTTGGATATGTACCTGGGCGATCTCAGAAATCCGGATGTTGAATATATTTCTGTCAAGATCTCAACGATCTATTCTCAAATCCAGCCGCTGGCCTTTGATCATACCGTTGCAATCCTCAAAGAACGTCTCTCCGAACTCTACCGAAAGGCTGCCCAAAATAAATTTGTGAGACAAGACGGAACCCGTGTTCAAAAATTTGTCAACCTCGACATGGAATCATACCGTGACTTGTCAATCACATCTGAGGCCTTTGTCCGGACCCTCGATCAGGAGGAATTTAAAAATTATTTCGCCGGAATGGCATTGCAGGCTTACCTGCCGGATTCCTATATCATACTTCAGGAAATCGCCAAATGGGCTCGTAAACGGGTGGCCGGCGGCGGCAGTCCTGTTAAAATTCGAATTGTCAAAGGCGCCAACATGGAAATGGAAAAAATAGAATCGGCCATTTATGATTGGCCTTTGGCACCTTACGACAACAAGCTGGATGTGGATGCCAATTGGAAACGTATGGTTGATTTTGGCATGCATCCCGCAAACATAAGCGCCGTGCGTTTAGGCATCGCTACACACAATCTGTTTGATATCGCCTATGCATACCTGGTGGCTCGGCAGAACAACGTCACTGACAAATTTTCTTTTGAGATGATCGAGGGCATGGCCAATCACATCCGCCGAACCATTCAAGAAACCGGTCAAGAGCTGGTTGTGTATGCACCGGTGGCCACCAAAGACCAGTTCATTTACGCAATCGCCTATCTGATCCGACGTCTGGACGAAAATACCGGCCCCATGAATTTCCTGCGCCATCTAAACCAGCTCAAGACCGACGACCGCTCATGGCAATTTTTGACCGATCATTTCACGGCTTCGATCAAACAAAAAGGATTGGCTGCAACGGCACCTCATCGGATTCAGAATAGACTAATAGAAAACTTTTCGAAGAAAACGGGTACCTACTACGATGAAGAATTTAAGAATGAGCCAAATACGGATTGGTCTCTGCCCACTAATCGAAAATGGGCGGATGGTATTCGAAAAAAATGGAAAAAGAGCCCCGCGGACACACCCTTGAACCTTCCGCTGGTTGTCGGCGGAGAAGAAATCTTCAGTAACCGGGAAACACGCGATATTTTTGATCCGTCCCTATTCCATCAGCAGTTTGCAATTGCGCGCTTTGTTTCGGCAAATGCAGAGGACATAGACAAAGCTGTCGCTGTGGCTGTGTCTGATCCGGATGGCTGGTGCCGAGCAACGCACCAGCAGCGTCATGGGGTTCTCTCCAAGGTGGCCAAAGAATTACGTAGAGCCCGGGGTGATTTAATCGGAGCTGCAGCTGCCAATACAGGTAAAATATTTACCGAAGCCGATGTGGAAGTCTCAGAGGCCGTAGACTTTGCCGAATACTATCCCTTTTCCGCGCGGCAATTTTTTAACATCGATCACATCCGCAGCCACGGTAAAGGCGTCGGTGTCGTAATCTCTCCCTGGAATTTTCCAATTGCGATTCCGTGCGGAGGCATCGTGGCATCACTTGCGGCCGGCAATACCGTGATTTTCAAACCCTCATCCGATGCGGTTTTAGTAGCTTGGGAGCTGTGCAAGTGTTTCTGGAGAGCCGGTGTATCTAAGAATGCGTTGCAGTTTCTACCCTGTTCCGGTTCCAGTGATGCAAACATACTAATCAATCATCCAGATGTTGATTTCATTATTCTCACCGGCGGGACCGAAACCGGTCTCACTATTCTACAGCAACGACCTGACGTCTATCTGGCCGCCGAAACCGGGGGTAAAAATGCGACGATTGTGACCGACATGTCGGATCGGGATCAGGCGATTAGCAATGTTATTTATTCGGCATTTGGCAACTGTGGTCAGAAATGCTCGGCGACCTCTCTGCTTATTTTGGAACGTGAAGTGTATGAAGATCCTAAGTTCAAAAAAGAATTGGTGGATGCCGCCAGAAGCCTGAACACCGGATCTGCGTGGGATTTTTCCAATAAAATGGGTCCACTGATCCACCCTCCTGGGGGTGATTTAAAAAAAGCACTGTCTGATCTTGAACCCGGCGAATCCTGGGCCTTAATGCCGGTGAATGTCGAAAATAATCCTCACATGTGGACACCGGGAATAAAATGGGATGTTAAACCCGGTAGTACTACCCACCTAAAGGAATTCTTCGGTCCACTGCTGGGTGTCATGCGGGCCAAAGATCTTGCGCACGCCATCGAGTTGGTCCATCAAACCGGTTATGGCCTGACGTCGGGGATCGAAAGCCTGGACCAACGCGAACAAGATTATTGGTCGAAGCATATTAAAGCCGGAAACCTGTATATCAATCGGGGAACCACCGGGGCCGTCACCTTACGCCAGCCGTTTGGTGGAATGGGAAAATCAGCATTGGGCGCAGGCATCAAAACCGGCAGCCCGAAGTATGTGGCACAATTTATGGACTATGTGGAAAACGGAAT
>JASFJP010000256.1:0-6829 GCA_050121225.1 Desulfobacterales bacterium | reverse complement strand
ATAAAAGAACAAATATAAATTTGGAGATGGAGGAACCGGCTGATATCCTAATATTTGGGCTTCCGCGTAACTTTCACTATGGACCCGGTATGGGGACCAATCCCATTTTGATGAGCCTGGGTATTGGTGGTCAACTATCCCGCTGCTGGCATGCATTTCGCGAAGGGGGCGTTATCATTGCTGCATCCCTTTGTGACGGCTGGTTTAATCCGCATTGGTTTCCTTCATACGAAGAAACATATCACGCCTTGCAAAAATACTGCACTGCTGCAGAATTGATCAATTCAGATGATGCTATGCAGATTGTCAACAACTACGACTATCGATACCAATATTCGAATCACTATACGTATCATTCCTTTCATGCATTATCTATGATCAGTGGCGGCAGTGCGGCGTTGCTGTGGACTTCGGCTGTTTTTATCGCCGGTGCAGAAGCACCCGGCTATGCGCGAGGAATGGGCTTCATACCGACTTCAACATTTGAAGAGGCACTTGACCAAGCTAAAAGAATCGTCGGGAAAAATCCTAAAATCTTATGCACTCCGGAGTGTTTCTCGGGGGGCGTGGCTGTCCATTTGCACATGAAAACATAATTTGTTGCAGATAAAATTTAACGGGGCATTAAGGATAGGAAATGGCCGAAGTCATCTTAGAGCATGTCAATAAAACCTTTGGCAAGACCACCGCAGTAAGAGATTTTTCTTTGAATATTGCAGATGGAGAATTTGTCGTACTGGTGGGCCCCTCTGGTTGTGGGAAAAGCACCACACTCCGACTGATCGCAGGCTTGGAAGTGATTTCTTCAGGAGAAATATATATTGGGGATCGACTCGTTAATGATGTTCATCCCAGGGATCGAGATATTTCCATGGTTTTTCAAAATTATGCGTTGTACCCCCAAATGACAGTTTACGACAACATGAGTTTCAGCCTGAAAATGCGAAAGGTTCCCAAAATTGAAATTGACCGAATTATCAGACAGACTGCTGATCTGCTTCGTATCGACCAACTCCTTGATCGCAAACCGAGACAGCTGTCCGGCGGCCAACGTCAACGGGTGGCCCTTGGTCGATCCATCGTTCGGGATCCTCACGTATTTTTGTTCGACGAGCCACTTTCGAACCTGGATGCCAAGCTTCGAATAGCCATGCGCGCCGAGCTCTTAGAACTTCACCAGAGACTCAAGACCACCATTATTTATGTAACCCATGATCAATTAGAAGCCATGACCATGGGGGATCGCATTGTTGTCATGAAAGATGGTATTATTCAGCAAGTGGATACTCCAGACACTGTCTATAACCACCCTATCAATAAATTTGTAGGTGGTTTTATTGGTTCCCCCTCAATGAATTTTGTGAATTGCATAATCGTTCGAAAAAATGGCGGATTCTATGCAACATCAGCGGGCTTCAGCCTTAAGATTCCGGAACGGTTTGCACAAATGGCCGAAACATATCGTGATTGCGATGTGATTTTAGGAATTCGGCCCGAGCATTTGACTGATTCGGCAAGCTGTCAAAATCCAGAACCTGATAGCAGCCTTCGCGCTTTGATAAGAGTGATAGAGAGTGCCGGATCCGAGAAACTTGTCCACATTCGTAATCATGATGACACGTTAGTGGCTCGGCTTGACCCCCATGTCCAGTTGAAGACAGGCGATATTGTTGACTTTACCGCGCGGATGGAGTCGGTTCATATCTTTGATATGGAAACAGGTAATACTATTTTCTGAAAATTGGATTTATTTTGTGATTAAATAGCGGAGAAATCAATGCCGAAGATAACGATGGCGGAGATATCAAGAATGGCCGGGGTTTCGTTGGCCACCGTTTCCAGAACCATTCATTCTCCGCATTTGGTTCGCAAAGAGACCCGTGAGCGCATCAACCATGTAATGGAAAAGGTTAATTATGTCTATCATGCGACGGCCGGAGATCTTTCCCGAAAACGATCTTCAATCATTGGTGTGATTATTCCCACAGCAAAAAGTTTGGTTTTTTCCACAACCCTTTTTGCAATCCAGGAAACTGCTCAGCAAAACAATTATTCTCTGGTTACCGGAAGCAGCAAATATGATATTGAAACGGAGCTTAGACTCCTGCAACAGTTTAAAGAAAGACGATTGGCCGGCATTATTTTAACTGGATTTGTATTCGGGCAAAAGGATTTAGTAAAAGAATTGGTTAAAGGCGGAATGCCCTGCGTGGTCATATGGGACAGATTAGACGATTCGGATTTGAGTTATGTCGGTTTTGACAATTTCAAGGCAACCTACACGATAACCGAATATTTGATTAGCCTCAGACACAAGCGCATTGGTCTTATCGTCGGGCCGTATACCAAAGTTGAAAGAGTAAAAAAGCGATTGGAAGGATTTAAAGCTGCTCTTAAAGACCATGGTCTCAGTTATGATCCATCATTGGTGATAGAGAAGGAACCGACATTAATCGATGGAAAAGAAGCCATGAGCAGGCTTCTTTCTTTGTCTGTTAGACCAACAGCTGTGCTTGCGGCCAGCGATACCCTGGCAGTAGGAGCTCTTGCAGCGGCCCGTGATATGGGAGTTCGAATCCCAAAGGACATATCCATAGCGGGTTTTGATGATATTGATGTGGCCGGTTATTGTAATCCACCGCTGACAACGATCAGAGTTCCGGCTGATGATATTGGCCGGCTCGCATTTAAAATTCTGCTGGATATGATCAATACCCG
Source organism: Desulfobacterales bacterium (assembly GCA_050121225.1). Taxonomy (GTDB): domain Bacteria; phylum Desulfobacterota; class Desulfobacteria; order Desulfobacterales; family JAFDCJ01; genus JAFDCJ01. The sequence continues at coordinate 4,111 of JASFJP010000256.1, read as the reverse complement.
GGGTAGTCAGATTCAACAATACTGTTTGGACACGAGTCTTATTATCAGGGGATCGTGTCGCAAATTAGAATAGAATTAGATAATTTATCCGGAGGGAAGATAATGGAGCATATCGGATTGATCGGAACCGGTGTCATGGGTCTCACTGTAGCTGAGAAAATCATCGATGCCGGTAATACACTGACGGTTTATGATGTCTCTTCTCAAGCTGCTGAGAGAGCCGGAGGGATAGGCGCCCAGGTGGGCCGATCTCCGGCAGAGGTAGCAAAGAAATCTGATATAATCTTACTTTTTCTGCCAGGCCCCAAGGAAATACGCGAATGTGTCGCTTCCCGTGATGGTCTGCTTTCTGCGTCAAAAGCGGGTAGTGTCATCGCAGATATGAGCACCTCCGATCCGAGGACTTCTTTGCTTATGGCCGAACATGCAGAGAAAAAAAATGTTGGTTATTTAGATGCACCGGTCCTTGGCCGACCTATTACTGTGGGAAACTGGGCTCTGCCGGTGGGTGGGAAAAAAGAGGACCTCGAGCGCTGCCAGTCTGTTTTTCAACTTTTTGCGGCAAACATTTTTCACGCAGGTCCGTCAGGGTCTGGTCATAAAATCAAGTTGTTGAATCAACTCATGTTTGGTGCCATAAACGCCATGACAGCCGAAATGATGGCAATCGCTGAAAAAATTGGAATCAGACCTCGCCAACTATTCGAAATCATTACAGCCAGCCAAGCAGGAACGGTAAGCAATTTATTTAAAGAACTGGGTGGAAGGGTTTCTGAGGAAAACTATGCGGATCCCACATTCACCGTCGATTTGCTGGTAAAAGATATAAAGCTAGCCGTTCAAATGGCCGAGGAGAACAATGCCCCACCTATCCTTGCGCGTTCAATAGAGCTGATCAATGAAATTTCTCAAGCCCAGGGGTTGGGCCAAAGAGATACGGCCATTATGTGGAAAAGTTATCGTAGTATTTGGAGGGGAATTATAAATTAAAGATAGCAAAAACATCTGAAATGGAGTTGAGAAATTTTTCAAAACCAGTGGTTATCGGTGGGGTAGGGGGCAGCGGAACCCGGGTGGTTGCAGAGATCGTTGAAAAATTAGGTTTCTATATCGGCGATGATCTCAATCCGGCCCGGGATAACCTATGGTTTTTGATGCTTTTCAAACGGCCGAGGTGGTATAGCAAATCACGGCATGATAGTGAGAAAATTTTTAGGGGTCTGAGCTTATTTTCAAATTCAATGGTTCATACAAAAAAACCTGCGTGGTCTGAATTAATCTTTCTTATTCAAGCAACGCTTGAAATAGCCATTTCCGGGCATAATCATAAAGGCGATGGTCGTGGCAGTTGGCCATTTATACGTGCTTGGAATATGCTTAAGATGAAACGGAAAACGCTATTAAATCATACAGGGTGGGGATGGAAGGAACCCAACACGCATATATTTCTTGAATTCCTTGCTGAATATTTTAAACATCTCAAGTATATCCATACGATCCGAAACGGTCTTGATATGGCATTTAGCAAAAACCAGCAACAACTCTATAATTGGGGACCCATGTTTGGTGTAAAACCACCAAAATCAAAAACTGATGAGCCGGCGGCATCATTGAAATACTGGGTTATGTCTAACAAGCGTGTTCTGGAGATCGGTGAGAAACTTGGTGATGAAAAGTTTCTTGTCGTAAACTTTGATAAGCTGTGTTTATCACCCAGATCTGAAGTACATAGAATTGTATCGTTTCTAAATATCAAACCAAGCGCTGAAAACTTGGAGATAACGCTTAATATTCCTAAAAAGCCAACGTCCCTCGGTCGTTTTCGGGCTCATAATATAGGGCAATTTGACCCTGCAGACCTTTGTGCTTTAGAGGCCTTAGGATTTTTCTCGACTACTTCAAATTCTTAAAAAGTTTTGGTTTTATCAATATGACGCTGGGTATAATTCCTACAATTCGGCTGCTGGATGTATCACAGCAGCCGAATTGCGCCATTAAAGAAGATTCTGCTTGATTCGGTTGATTTTATCGACCACCTCCATAGGGTTTTCGCCGAGTATCCTGATCATGGGTTCTTTGCCGACATCACCTTCGTCGTATACCAGATCCGGAATTCCGTCAAATCCTTTAAGCGCTTCGTGAGTGCCCCACTCCAATGTTGATCCTTCGCGTTCTTTGACGTCTTTAGGTTCCTTTTGACGATCAAAAAAAGCCATGCGCAGGCCTATATTTTTACAGGCATTCAAAATGTCTGAGCTGTAACGTATGTTCATGGCAGCCCGCAACTGCGGTGCGTGTTTCATGGCCGCCAAAATTACGCGTGCAATATGCCGTGTTGCGCCAAAAGCAGGGTCGCGGTAAGCAAAAACCTCATCGCCCACCTGACTGATCCGACCCGGAAAACCGGCAACGTCATTATGCTCCGTCGCGTTGGACAATGCGTAACCAATATTTGAACGAACCTCCGGAATCAAACTCCCCAATCTTCGACGGCTCAGAAACTCGATCGCTTTCTCTAATTCAACCCTTGTGGCTTCGCGCTCTTTTAAATTTATGATGTGGGCATACGGATTTGTCGGGCCATGCCCTGAACCAATCTCCATTCCCATGGATATGGCTTGAGTGATAAATTTTTTAGCCTCTCCTACAGCTTCAGCAATTGGTAGATCCGCTGCAAGAAATGTTGTCAGGGCCGCTGAAAATGTGCATCCTGTCCCGTGTGTGTTGCGTTGATTGAGACGGGAGGCATCATAGGTCTGGAAGTCTTTGCCATCGAAAAGCAAATCCACAGGTCGCTCTTTCAAATGCCCACCTTTGATCACCACGTACCGGGGGCCCAGCTGATGTATGCGTCGAGCAGCTTCCTGCATCTGGTCTAAATTTCGTACCCGGCAGTCACACAGAACTTCGGCCTCCGGCAGATTGGGTGTTACGACAGTCGCCAGCGGAAGCAGTGAATTTTTCAACGTCTGCCGGGCGTCTTCGGAAAGAAGCGAGTCTCCACTTTTAGCCACCATGACCGGATCCACCACCAGCGGTTGGATATCATATTTTTCTATACCGTTGGCAACGACTTCCACAATTACAGGGGTGGCCAGCATTCCGGTCTTGGCGGCATCAGCTCCAATGTCGGAAAGAACGGCCTCCAATTGCTGGGCAATAAACTCTTGGGGTACAGCGTGTACCCCTTTGACCCCGATGGTATTTTGAGCGGTTAGGGCTGTAATCACGCTCATCCCGTAACCGCCCAGGATAGTAATCACCTTCAGTTCCGCCTGGATCCCGGCACCGCCTCCGGAATCAGAACCTGCTACGGTCAAAATTCGTTTCATGCTGTTTCCTCCAATTATTCAACCTCAATTGCAATCAAGGTTTACAGGTAATCGTACCAGCCGGTCACAATGATCCATAAGATTTTCCATCTCTTTCCTTTCGTGGATGGAAATAGAGCTGTCGTTAAAAAACCGGCCAAAATAACCATTTACTACTGACGTTGGGCTGCTTCGAATCAGTTTGAGTAATTTGGAAGCACTGCCGCAGTGCAGATAAAGTGAGCAATCGTTTACAAAGATAGCGTCCGATTTTATCTTCGTTGCTTTTGAAAATAGAGCGTCGATGGTTCGAACATTTTCTGCGGCGAGTTTTCGGGCTTCGTTTTCATCCCTGGCTCTCAAGCGTGGGGCATGAATTCGTTCGCGATAGTAACGGACTGTTGCTGATATGGGGACCTCGAGCCTACCGCCGACGGCTTTAGCAGAAAATTTTGCTCCCAAATCCTGTATCCGGATCTCAGGCGCGAGATCGACAACCGTTACGACACCGCCAATGTTCCGGCAAAAGTTATCCAGAATAGCTCCCGTTAGAGTCGTTTTACCACTGTTGATGTCACCCACGATCAACGTGAAGCGGTTGAGAAAATCTGCAGTGTCGATTTTTGGGTCCTTTTTCATTCTCGGTCTTATCCCCTTTCCCACCAAACAAAGGCGGCCAAAATTGCAAGGGATAGCGCCATCATTGCGTATTCGATGAGCCTGATATGATAGGTCCTGCGTGATTTTCGTTGTTTACTGCCAAAACCCCTGGCTTCCATAGCTAAAGCCAAATCATCGGC
>JASFJP010000255.1:0-6840 GCA_050121225.1 Desulfobacterales bacterium | reverse complement strand
AGAACAAGGATCAAATTTCGAGAATTTTTCATGAAAAGATTCCCAACACCCCTTACACCGAAGATGTTGAAGAACTAAACGCCATTGCCCGCAAAATTCTGCGGCAGAAGTTCTACGAGGCCAAGGTCGGGTTGAGCGGCGTAAATATCGCCGTCGCCGAAACCGGAACCCTCTGTCTCGTTGAAAACGAAGGCAACGGTAGAATGTGCACAACTGTGCCGCCCGTGCACATTGCCGTCATGGGCCTGGAAAAAGTTGTTGAAAAATTGGAGGAGGTCCCGCCGCTGCTGCGACTGCTGACAGGTTCGGCCACCGGCCAGCTAATAACAACATATGTGAACATGATTACGTCTCCGCGTAAGGACGGCGAAAAGGACGGTCCTAAAGAAGTTCATTTAATTATTCTCGACAACGGACGATCAAAAATTTATAGCGATCCGCAGTTTCGCCAAACGCTTCAATGCATTCGATGCGGCACCTGTCTGAATCACTGCCCGGTGTACACCCGTATCGGCGGTCACGCCTATGGCTTCGTGTATCCGGGACCGATCGGCAAAATTTTAAATCCACAAACAGAAGGCCTGAAAAAGGCCGGTGTGCTGGCGACGGCATCAAGTTTGTGCAACGCGTGCGAGGAGGTCTGTCCGGTTAAAATCCCGATTACGGAACTTCTGCGGCGAATTCGCAATGAGAGCTACTCAAATGATCCGGCTAGTACTTTGTATGACCATGGTTACAAGAAAAATGTATCGGAAAGTCTAGCATGGAAGGGCTGGGAAATGATGAATACCTCTCCCACCGTAAATTCCTTCGGCCAAAAAATGCTTGGTATCATCGGTTCGAAGCTACCGAATGTTGGTCCTTTAAAGTATTGGACCCGCACCAGGACCCAACCTAAATTCGCTGCTAAAAGTCTACATGAATTAGTGAAAAAGCTCGGAGTCGATAATGAATAATAATTCTCGTGATCAAATTTTTGCTCGATTACATGCCGTCTCTGGACAGGTTTCAGAACATGTCCCGGAAACGGTATGTATGCCCATTGAAACGTTAAGCCAAAAAGAAAAAATTGAAAAATTGAAAAACTTGATGGAAGCCGTGCGCTCAGAGGTGCATATTGTTGACAGATCAACCTGGCCGCAACAACTGAAAAAGATTCTCAAAGCACGCGATGTTAAGAGCCTCCTTTTTGCACCCGAGACTCCAATTGGCGATAGGTTGGAATCCGAGGGGCGAGAGACCTCCAATGAATTGCCGGAATTGATTGCCTACCAGGATGATATCGAACAATTTAAGGAGAGATTATTTAAAATCGATGCCGGTATTACATCTACCATTGGCGCAATTGCGGAAACCGGTGCGCTTATTCTATGGCCTACGGCAAAAGAGCCTCGCCTAATGTCGCTGGTTCCTCCAATACACATCGCTGTGCTTGAGGCGGAGAAAATCCACAATACGTTTTGCGAGGTAATTCAAAAAGAAAATTGGCCGGGCAATATGCCGACCAATGTTGTGTTGATTTCGGGGCCATCAAAAACAGCGGATATCGAATTGACTTTGGCGTTTGGAGTGCATGGACCCAAGGAGTTGATTGTGCTCATCTTAAAGGATTAATAATAAAATTCATAGAGTTATATAAATTCCGAAACTGCTACTCATCATCTTCGCCCTACTTTTTAATTGCCACAGACCCACACGGACAGACACAGACAATTTATTTTTGGGTCTAATTCCCCGCAGCTTGTTCCGATATAATAGACCTTTTTACTATAACCTGATACCCCTTCAGCACTGCTGACGGGAAACTTCATTGAAAAACTTGTCCCTTCACTCGGATTCCTCCAGCAGCATATTAATAAACTCGGTCGTTGTGTGGATTCTAAATTTCTGTTTGCGCAATTTGGCGTTGATCAGGTTGTGGATACATGAATTACATTCGGTCAGAACCACTTCGGCATCGATTTCTTCGGCCTCCTGAAGTCTGCGGCGCGCCATGGCGATCGAGTTCTTGGCATAGGCTCCGCGAACACCGCCGCCAGCGCCACAACAAAGGGCATTAACGCGGTTATTGGGCATTTCAACAAAGTTTGGAGCAATTTTCCGAATGGTCTCCCGCGGCTCCTCGTAAATGTCGCAATGCCTTCCTAAATCGCAGGGGTCATGGTAGGTTACGCGTTTATCGGTTTTTACTTTCCAATCAAATTGATTAAAAAATTGGGATGTATGAATAATTTCAATTCCCTTTTCTTTTAATTCGGCATACTCCGGTTTGTTGTTGAAGGTACGCCAACAGTAGGGACAGCCGGTTATGACGCTCTTTGCGCCCGTTGCCAGGATACGGTCGATATTTTTTTGGACCAGGTTCTGGTTGAGTTGATACCCCACATCTTCGAGAACGCCGCTGCAGCAGACTTCATCGATCAGAGTGTAATCGACGTCGATGCGATCCAGAAGTTCCAGGGTCGCCATGGTAGGCTCATCCTCCCTGTAGGCACCCACGCATCCGATAAAGAACACGTATTCAGCCTGTTTATTCAAATCCCTTTCAAAATCTTCAGGTTCATCCTCGGCATAAATATTAGTGTATTTTTGGAGCACTTGGTTCATCCCTTTAAAGGCGGGATGGCAAGAGCCAATGTTGACCATATCCTTTCTTGCCTGTTTGATGACCTCTGGAACGTTTACACCGGAAGGACAATTCTCCGCGCAACTGGCGCAAGTGGTACATTGAAACAAGGTTTCAATCAATTCGTCGTTAAGTTCGATGCTTTCATCCATCACCTCTTTCAAAAGCAGCATTTTCCCTCGAGCGTTCAGCGCCGGGCGGAGAGTCGATCCATAAACCGGGCAAACTGCCTGACAAAATCCGCAGCGAGAGCATTTCAAAATTTGTTCGCGGTATTTTTTCGCAAAATCATATTTGGCTTCCATTGATTTTCTCCTTAGGCGCATAATTGCGATATCTTTGCATTTTATGAGAAGAATATTTTAATCACGAAAACACGAAATCTGGAAAGCACGAAATTACTCTGATTTTCTTTTCGTGTTTTCGTATTTTCGAGCTTTCGTGATAATTTAGTCTATTTGGATCCGGCTTGTCCGTGTTAGGAATTCATCTATATTTACAAGGCCATTTTTCCTGGATTTAAAATGTTGTTGGGATCAAAGGTTTTTTTAATCGTTCGCATCACATCCATAGCCACCGGATCATGCTCCAAGTCCATGTAGGGCGCTTTGGACAGTCCGATGCCGTGCTCGCCGGTCAAGGTTCCCTCCAGGTCAATGGCCAACTGAAACAAATCGCTAGTGGCCGCCTCCATGCGTTTTACATCCTCCGGATCATAGCCATCATACAGGATTTGGGGATGAAGATTGCCGTCACCGGCATGACCGAAGGTTGCAATTTGGATTTTATGTTTCATTGCGATATCTTCTACACCTTTGAGTAGCTTGACGATGTTGGTCATGGGTACGGTAACGTCTTCAAGCACAAAGTGGGTCTTGATCCTGGCCAGAACAGCATAGGCGGACTTTCTGGCCGCCCAAAGCTCCTGGACCTCTTTTTCGGTTCTGGCCTGTTTAATTTCTCTGGGATTATTTTCTTTAAAGACTTCGATAATTTTTTGCATCTGATAGTCTGTTTCTTCTTGTGTGAAACCATCAGTTTCCGCCAGCAGCATCGCGTCTACTTCCGGGAGATCGAGATCTGTATTCTGGTTGATGGCCAGAATGGTGTGACGCCCAAGTATCTCAAGAGCGCTTGGTATGATACCGCTGTGCATGATGTGGCTGACAGCCCGACCGGCATCTTCTAAGTTGTCGAAAGTGGCCTGTGACGTGCTGGTTGCTGTGGGTTTGGGGTTTATTTTAAGCGTAATTTCCGTGACGACCCCCAAGGTTCCTTCGGAACCTACCAAAAGCCTGGTCAGATCGTAGCCTGACACGCTTTTCATGGCCTTGGACCCGGTTCGCATAATCCGGCCGTCCGGCAGGACGACCTCCAAACCAAGAACATAATCGCGGGTAGTGCCATACTTGGCTCCTTTTAGCCCTCCTGCGTTGGTGTTCACATTCCCGCCTAAAGTGGCCACTTTTCCGCTGGCTGGATCGGGAGGGAAAAAAAACTGATATGGAACCAGGGCTTTTTCCAGATCAGCGTATATGACTCCCGGTTGAACAACTGCCAGGCGGTCCTCAATGCTGATCTTTAGTATTTTATTCATGTGATTGAGGTCAAGTACTATGCCTCCTTGAGCCGGCACAGCCATGCCCGAAAGGCCGGTTCCGGCTCCTCGCGGAACCACTGGAAGCTTTGCCTTGTTGGCCAACTGCAGAATTTTCGACACTTGCTGGGTTTCCTCAGGCCATACTGCGCATGATGGCCTGTGTTTATGCTCTGATGCATCATAAGAATAAGAGACCATGTCGATGAGATTATCGGTATAGTTTTGTTTTCCCACAATTTCGATCAACGCCTCTTTTATGTGTTCATCCATAATTTACTCCTTTTTCAAATTTAAAGGAAATTATCAAATATGGTTATCCTGAGAGCTCAAGTAAGTTACACCGGCTTTGAAGATAACCCGCTTCACAGAAGTGTGAAACTCGCACATAAGGGAGCGTAACAGCAAACAGAGCCTCGAGATCAATAAAATAGTGTAAAAGATACACGAGTTGTGATCTATTGCCACCGCTTCAAGCTGTTTGATGCAACGCTCCCTAATGTACTCAGACAGTCACACATCCGCGAATCGGATCACCTTCAAGGCCTATTCCAAGAGAAATCACTGGGTCTTTGCAGACAATTAGATGATCAAATATCACGGGATAGCCTACACTTCAAGAGTTCAACAGAAATCATTATCACTTAATCGTCGGTTAATTGCAGCTTTAACACCGGTCGCGTGGGAAATAACCAGCTTGACGGTCATGCCTTTTAATTAGCCACCCCAGAGGAATAGGCTTCGCCTCGATGAAATATGCTTCGCATTTCATTGGGCAAGCATTCCACAGGGCAGGCACGGATTTACTCTGTTAAATAAGATTTGAGATTCATATTTATTTCTCAAATCTTAGCTTGAGGTGCGGGGCCAGCATTAAATAAAACCTGTGTGATGCTCAATTTGACATGATCTGCAAATGAAAGCCATTAACATCAAGCGATTTAACTGGGCAAGCACAGACATTTTTTTGGGATTTTATTCCCTGCAGCTTGTTGTAGCGAAGCGGAAATCCCGCCCAGCGGGGCTGCGATGTAAAAGACATTATTCCTAACGGAACATATTTATGACAACCGCTATAACTGCATTTTCTCTTGATCCTCGAAGAATTAACGAATATACGTTTAGTACAAAACAGAGGACGAGTTTCAGGAGAACAACCTATGGACGAATTTAACGAAAATCAGAAATCGGCGTTATCCGCCATGGTGGCTTCCGATCGTTTTTCCACCGGGCAATCCAATCGGGAGCTCCACTTACATGATATTTCACCGCACTATGGAATTTTGCCGGCCGGGATTATCTGGCCGGTGTCCACGGATGAAGTCGCCCAAATTCTCAGTTGGACCTATGATAATGACATACCGGTCACACCGTGGGGCGCCGGCACCAGTACGGAGGGCAACCCGGTGCCGACCTGCGGTGGCCTGGTCATTGATATGACTCAGATGAACAAAATCCTTGAAATCCGCTCCCAGGATCTCCAAGCTGATGTCCAGCCCGGAGTATTGCGCAAGGAATTGAACCGTCAATCCGGCAAGTACGGCCTATTTTTCCCTCCCGATCCGGGTGCGGATGCAACGATCGGCGGAATGATCGCCAACAACGCGTCCGGGGTTCAAACCGTCAAATACGGAGCGACAAAAGACTATATCATGAGACTTACGATTGTCATGCCTCAGGGTGATGTCATTCATACCGGCTGCAAAGCTCACAAATCCTCCTCTGGTTACGACTTGACCCGTTTATTCGTTGGTTCAGAAGGAACCCTGGGTGTCGTCACGGAGGCAACTCTGAAACTGACAGGCATCCCTTCGCATCATCTCGCAACGACTATCACGTTTAAGGACCTTGAAAGTGCATCAGCGGCTGTCGCCGTGCTAATGGGATCAGGGTTGGAGCCTGCAGCTCTTGAACTTTTGCCACCGGGTCTAATAAACCTAATGAACCGGGAAAAAAATCTGAACATTCCAGAGGTACCGTCACTTTTCTGCGAATTTCACGGAATCAGTAAAACGACCCTGCAGGAAACCGCCGATCTTGCCAAGGAACTCTGTGAAGATTGCGGTGCGACCGGCTTCAAATACGGCGTCGAAGAAAGAGACCGCAAAGAGCTATGGCGAGCAAGACACGAGGCTTGGGAAACCATACACCGGGCCCATCCGAAAAAAGAAACTCTGATTGTGGATGCAGCCGTTCCGATTTCTCGTTATCCGGAAATGATTATCTACTCTCAAAAACTAGTGGATGATTACAACGCCGCCGGCTATGTTTTCGGCCATGCCGGCGACGGCAATTTGCATGTTGTCTTGGCTGGTGATCCGGCCGATGAAAACGAATGGTCAATTCTTGAAAAAATCAACCATTCTATTGTGGAAAAAGCCGTCGAACTCGGAGGTACAAGCACCGGTGAGCACGGTGTGGGAATAGGCAAACGTAAGTTTATGAAACTCGAACACGGAGAAAGTTATCATCTTATGCAAGGCATCAAAGAGCTCATAGACCCGAAGGGGCTCATGAATCCGGGAAAAATATTCTTGTGATTTCAATAGCGGCAAATCATGGAAAAGACGAAATAGTACACACGAAATTAACTAAACAATATGGATTTTCTGCGATC
>JASFJP010000254.1:0-6850 GCA_050121225.1 Desulfobacterales bacterium | reverse complement strand
ATCTAATAGGCAGCACGGCTCCCCAATCAATCCATTGCCGCTAGAACCTCATAACCTTTTTTTTCAAGGGCCTTTTTGATGGTTTCCGTCTTACAAGCAGCCAATCTGAAATAGTAAACTCGATTGCGAGCCTCCTGGGTGGTCATTCCGACGTTGACGATATCTCCACCGGCATCATTTATGATTTGTAACACTTTTTTAAATTCACCCGGTTGATGCCCAATGTTTACATCTATACGGGATGTAGATGTGAGAATCCCCATCATGTCGATAAATGTTCTCAGAATATCTGTGGCAGTGATGATTCCGACTAGTTTACCTTGCGTTACGACAGGCAGGCCCCCGATCTTATGGTTGTAGATAAGCTGAGCGGCGGTTTCAACGTCGTCATCCGGGTGAACCGTGATCGGTTCTTTTATCATCAGGTCCTGCAATGAAAGATCACCCAGCATGGAAGGAATAAGCCCCTGTTTCAAATCGACCAACGTCAAAAAGCCTTCGAGTGTGTTCTCTTCGGAAACTACCGGAAGATGGCGTATGGAATTAATCTTCATCAGCTCAATCGCCTCGCTGATGGTCGCGTTCGCCGTTATGGTAATGGGATCCGGGATCATTAATGAGTGAATTTTCATATCACGTTCCTCAATTGGCAATATTGGACGTGAGCGTTGGTTGCTGGGCGTCCGGAATCCGTGAGAATCTCTAAGCGGACCTTTTATTCGCCTTTGGGGGAAGATAGCTGCAGAGAGGTTCTTCTGCGAGCATGTCGCCGGTCGCCTCGTATGCCCTGGCGCGGCAACCGCCGCACACCTGTTTAAATCCACATTGTCCGCACTTCCCCTGCAATTTATCGTAGTCACGCAGTGCCGCAAAAACTTCGGAGTTTTTCCAGATATCTGAGAAACTGCGTTCCCTCACGTTGCCGCAATTTTTGGTTAGAAAACCGCACGGCTGAACATTCCCGCGATGGGATACAAAACAAAAGCCGATACCGCCCAAACACCCGCGAGTTAATGCGTCCAATCCATAGGTTTTAAATGTTACCGATTTGCCTTCTGCTTTGGCTCGCTGTCTGAGGATACGGTAGTAATGGGGTGCGCAGGTTGCTTTTAGTTCAAGGGACGTCTTATCTCTTTGGTCGTAAAACCAATTGAGCGTCTGTTCATATTCGATCGCATCTATCTCTCCCTCAACTATATACTTGCCGCGACCGGTCGGAACAAGAAGAAAAATGTGATGGGCCACCGCACCCAATTTAATGGCCAACTCCTGAATCTTGGGAATTTGGTCCAGGTTGGCTTTCGTGATGGTTGTGTTTACCTGGAACTCCAGCCCCATCTTGTGGGCAATTTTCATCCCTTGAATGGCGCCTTCAAACGCGCCCTTCACCATGCGGAAGCTGTCATGTTTTTCCGAAGTGGCCCCGTCCAAACTGACGCTGATTCGCTTGATTCCGGCACCCATTAACTTCTGGGCGACGTCCTCGGTGATCAGTGTTCCGTTTGGGGCCATTACCATCCTCAGACCTTTTTGAGACCCGTAGGCGGCAATATCATATATATCGTCTCGGAGCAATGGTTCCCCCCCAGTTAAAATTACGATGGGTTTTCCGACATCTGTGATTTGATCCAGCAGTCGAAAAGCTTCTTGGGTGTCCAGCTCTCCACTGTACGGACCGGTGGTGGCTGATGCTCGGCAGTGAATACAGGCGAGATTGCAGTTGCGAGTGGTTTCCCAGGCGACAAGGCGCAACGAAGAGTGCTTTTCCTTTTGGTGGGATTGAGAGGTGTGATCTGTTGATTTCGTATCTTGCTTATTCATACTTACGTATTTTTCATTATTAACTTTGGAAAATGAACGCGAAACCCACTAATCCGTCCATCGACAGCCGATTTGCGGCTAGCGTTGAAGCGCTTTTGCCGCTTCGATGGCGAAATATGTGAGTATCATGTCGGCGCCGGCGCGTTTGATGGCGGTGAGCGTTTCCAGCATCACTTTGGATCCATCAATCCATCCCATTTTGTCAGCAGCTTTGATCATGGAAAATTCTCCACTGACATTGTAAGCCGCAACCGGAAGATCAATTTCCTCGCGAACGCGATAGATGACGTCGAGATAGGCAAGTGCGGGTTTGACCATAATTATATCCGCGCCTTCTTCGATATCCAATGTCACTTCGCGGATGGCCTCTTGTGAATTGGCAGGATCCATTTGATAGGTTCGGCGATCACCAAATTTGGGAGCCGAATCGGCGGCACTGCGAAAAGGCCCGTAATAAGCGGAACAGTATTTTGCGGCATAGGACATAATCGGAACATGATTGAAGTTGTTGTCATCCAAAATATCTCGAATTTCGCCTACACGTCCATCCATCATGTCCGACGGCGCTACCATATCTGCTCCGGCCTTAGCGTGGGATAAAGCCGTTCGCGCGAGCAGATCCAAGGTTGCGTCATTGTCAATAATCTCGCCGTCCACAACGCCGCAATGTCCATGTTCAGTGTATTGACACAAGCAAACATCGGTGATTACAGCCAGATCCGGAAATTTTTGTTTGATCGCGGCGATGGCCTGGGGAACGATGCCATCAGCGGCATACGCCCGGGAACCATGGGCGTCTTTGAAATCAGGTATTCCAAAAAGAATAATCGCTGGAACGTCGCATTCGACGGCTTCTCGCACGGTACTTAACAGATTATCAATTGACAACTGGTAGTGACCGGGCATCGATGGTATCGGGTTTTTTACGTCCTCACCGCCAATGACGAATAGCGGCAAGATCAAATCATCTACTGCTAAATGAGTTTCACGAATCATACGGCGAAATGATTCATTCTGTCTTAGGCGTCGGGGTCTGTAGTCAGGAAATAGCATCTTACCTTCCTTTTATGCGTTTAATGACCTCATTACCACAATCGGTGATCTTTGCAAATCCTTATCAACCATCCTGAGTGCAGTGTGCCGGCGCGTGTGTCAATGCGATCTCTTCGTCGGTTAAATAACATGCGGGATCCGGTGCCCAAACGTCACCTGTCACGGCCTCTGAACGAACTCTGAAATTACCCCCACAAACATCCAACCAGCGGCAAGATGCGCAGCGTCCTTTAACATACTTTTTCTTAGCTTTAAGTCGCTTCATCATCGGCTCAGAGCTATCCATCCAGATTTCAGAAAAGGGTCGATCCTTGATGTTTCCAAAACTATAGTGGCGCCAGAACTGATCCGCATGAACATCTCCATTCCAACTGACGCAGCCGATACCCCTTCCCGAATTGTTGCCCTCATTCCATTTTAAAAGTTCCAGAACTTCTTTGGCGCGCTCGGGATTCTCTTTTAACAACCGCAGGTAGATATATGGCCCGTCGGCATGATTGTCCACTGTAAGGACCTCTTTGGGCTTGCCTTTATCATGCAACCGTTTGGTTTCGTCGATAATCAAATCAAGGGCAGTTCGGGTTGCCGCATGGGAAAGATCCTCTTTTACGAGGTCGGTTCCTCGGCCGGCATAAACGAGATGGTAAAAACATATTCTAGGAATATTCATATCTTCCAACAACTGAAAAAGTTTTGGGATTTCAGTCACATTGAATTTGTTGATGGTAAAGCGCAATCCGACTTTTATGCCCGCTTCCTGGCAGTTTTCAATTCCGGACAAGGCTGATTTGAATGCTCCCTTGACTCCTCTGAAGCGGTCATTAATCTCTTCCATACCATCTAAGCTGATTCCCACATACGAAAGTCCGATTTTCTTTAAGGTGTGGGCCATTGTAGAGGTAATCAGCGTACCATTGGTTGAAATCACAGCTCGCATCCCCTTTTCCACGGCAAAGGCGGCAAGTTCTGGAAGATCTCTGCGGACCAGCGGTTCACCACCCGAAAATAAAATGACCGGTGCACCGAATTTCGCCAGGTCGGTAATTAAATTCTTACCCTGATCCATGGTTAATTCATCATCGAAAGGGATATCTTTAGCGTGGGCATAGCAGTGGACACACTTTAAATTGCATCTTCGGGTCACATTCCATACGACTACAGGGCGCTTATCCTCAGAAAATTGGAGCAAATGTGATGGTAACTGTGAGGAACTGCGTCCGTAGCGAAGGGCGTCGGAAGGTTCGACCGTACCACAGTATAGTTTTGAAATTCCAATCATAGTATTCACCTACAGTCTGGCGTTTGAATGCCTAACTATATTTATCGTTTGCAGAAAATTTGAATCGTCGAACCGGATATTCGGGTATTTCCAGGCGAAAGGGGTTGTTGTTCATATGCTCTGAAATCGGAGCGAAATCTTTTAACCACCGGGAAACTCTACGTTTTAAGATGAGGGGCTTATTGCATCCTTAATCAGGTTGCCGATATATGCATCCGGTTCTCGAAGGGCCTTCCGGGTGATGAAAAATCGGCGGCGGTTGGTCTTTTCGCGGGCCAATTTGAGGCCATGTTCAAAATCACGATTAATTTTATTGTATACCGCCGTTATCTCGACTTTAGATTCTATCAGTTGCTCAATTATAAAATCGATGGCGTCCTCTTCCAAAACAATATTAATATCATGATTCTTGAAAAAGTACAGTTCGATTTTCTTGCTTTCATCATAATAGGATTTGATCGTCTTAATCACATTGCCGATATCCATCGTATTTTTAACATAACACTTGGCGATCAGGTCTATCCGTGAGGGCGTCATCGTCAGGCTATACTTTTCGGCCAAATTCGCCGTGTTTTCTTTCAAATATTCCTTAATGTAATCTTTTTCTTTCTGTACTAGCCGATCAAAAATCTCACTATTTTTTTTGTCCTGAGACTGAGATGTCACCCTCTCAATGGACCCAGGCAGGTTGTCGATGACATCGGAGGTGACCGGAAATATTTTTACACGAGTCGAAGGTAATCTCTTTTCAAACTCGAGCAGCGCTTCTTCAGCAGCACTGACCAGCCCTCGTGCACCTGTGTTTTCGGCAAACGCCTGTTTTGCCAACGTGCGTAGGACGTTGTCCTCAAATTTAACATCAATGTCATATGCCGCGAAATCAAGCTTTTTGCCCAAAATAATGGGGTTGTTGGGATTTTTAAGAATTTTGTATAGATCCTTTTCCGTCAAGTGTTCAAAAACCGCTTTGACCGGTAAGCGACCGACAAATTCCGATTCAAATCCAAACTCAATTAGATCCTCGGAACGAACGTGTTTTAAAATGTCAATCTCTTCGCCGGACTTCCGTATGCGGGCCCCGAAACCGATACCTTGTTTCGACAGGCGTTTTTGAATAATGGGTATCAGATCGGTGAACGCCCCACTCATGATAAATAGAATATTGGCGGTATTGACGGCGCGTTTTTCGCGTTTGCCAGTTTTACGAAACTGCTCGATTTCTTGAATCATTGATATCGGATCATGGGGTACCTTTAACTCGACTTCTGTTTCCTCCATGGGTTTGAGCAGCGCTCGCTGAACACCGGTACGGGATACATCGGCTCCGATCAGATTGCGGCTGGATGCGATTTTGTCAATTTCGTCAATGTAAACAATTCCGTATTGGGCCAATTCGATATCATCGTCTGCTTCGCGAACCAGATCTCTTACAAGATCTTCAACATCGCCGCCGACATATCCGGTTTCACTGAATTTTGTGGCATCGCCTTTAACAAACGGAACACCGATTTTGTTTGCGATTAGCTTAATTATGTAGGTTTTCCCGACACCCGTTGGACCAATCATCAGGACATTGTTTTTAATGTTCCCGACCATGGCGTTTATGTGCTCACTGGATTCCTGAGAACGATTTATTCGGTTAAAATGAGTGCAGATTTTGGTGGCAAGAATGGCTTTAGCTCGATCTTGCTTGACGACGTATTGATCCAGAAAAGCGATGAGTTCCTCTGGTTTTAAATCAAAATTGATTTTTTTCTTTGAAGGCTCTTTGGTTTGGTCTACCACAGCCTCTTGAGGCACTACCAGCGGCGATACGATTTTTACATTATTGCCAAACTTTTTCGCCAGGAACTTACTTATTTCTTTCTCCAACTCTTCAGGATTGGGGATTTTTTCATTGTGCTCTTTCATGATCATAATAATAACCACAGCCGGCTCGAATTTCAAGACAACGGTTGACCTTAAACGCTGTAGGCAGGCTATATGCAGCGCCTGAGTCTGGAATAATTCTGAAAAGAAAAAGAAAAGCCATCCCGAATATAACGGAATGACTTTTGCCTTCGATCGCCTCGATTTGGGGTGACTGTGCAGTGTATCTTACTTTTACCTTCGCATAATATTTAAAAATTTCACCCCAACACCTTTATTATCAAAACGCACAACCTTACCCCTCAGCATGGCTCCATTATCAATCTTGGTTCCTGGAATAACGAGTCTGATAATTTGTCCAACAGAGAAAGATTCTTTAGTTTTAATAAACATTCCGCCCTTACATATATCGTATATCAGGCCCTTATAATACTGGTTTTGCGAAGTAAAAAATACCGGTTTAGAATATGATTTTCTGGGATGTTTTCTTAGGTCTTCTTTTGATTGATAGTCTTTGTAGCGAATAGCTCGCTGATCACCGATCGCCAGGATATTGACACCATAACCAAAATTGAAAAAATTATCGTTTAATTGCCTTTGCCATTTTATTTCTGCAAGAAAAAATTGTGATTCATTAGCGGAAGGTTTTGAAGACGAAGCGTTGTATGGGGAGTCTTCCATACCGATGTAAATTTCCGCTCCTAAATCCAGGACCACATCAGTTTCCAGGTACATGCCTTGCTCACTGTAGTTGATCATTCTGCCTCTATAAACAAAGCCATCTTCCGAATCCTCGACAATTACAGGAACTTTGTATCTAGTCCGAAT
>JASFJP010000253.1:0-6853 GCA_050121225.1 Desulfobacterales bacterium | reverse complement strand
TTTTGTATCTCTTTGTGTTTTCTTGCCTATAGATGGTATATTGCAATGTTCTTATCAAATTGGAATTATTACATATTTTTACTTTTAAAGTCCTTGGTCAGCCGTGGCCTGGTTTTTGCTTTCTTTCAAAGATGAAAACAAAAGGTATGGTTTGAATAGCACGATCCAAAGGAGGATGGATTGAGAAGACACATCTTGCACCTGTTTTTCATGTTCTGCATTGCAGCGTTTTCGATCATTCCATTCGGCTGTCGTACTGATGGCGGCGAAACGGAGAACTCTGCCGACCAGCCCATCACCTTCACGCCAGTTAACCCGGAGGACGGTCCACCGGCCGGTAATCCGGGCGGGACCACGCCAGTCCCTTACGAGGCGGATCTGGAAGATGTGTCCAACCCCGACCATATTATCGGGAATGGTACGCCGGAGAGCTGTGATGCTGAATCCTTTATCGACGCAGTCGCCCAAGGGGGAACCATTGTATTTGACTGCGGCCCCGATCCGATTGCACTGACGCTTCCCAGACCGGCGAAGGTGTTCAATGACGCCAACCCTGATATTGTTATCGATGGCGGTGGGTTGATTACTCTAAGCGGCGGAGGACGAACTCGGATTCTGTATATGAATACCTGCGATGCGGATCAGGTCTGGACCACCCCCCATTGCCAGAATCAGGATCATCCTCGTTTGACGGTGCAGAATATCACGTTTGCAAATGGAAACTCCACTGACGAGATCGAATATGACGGCGGCGGGGCCATATGGGTACGCGGGGGGCGTTTCAAAGCCGTCAACTGCCGCTTTTTTAACAACGTGTGTTCCGATACCGGACCGGATGTAGGCGGCGCAGCCGTCCGGGTGTTCAGCCAATACGAAGGCCTCCCGGTATATATCGTTAATTGCACCTTTGGCGGTGCCCCAGGGTATGGAAATGTGGGATCGAATGGTGGCGCCATCAGCAGCATCGGCGTTTCATGGACCATTATCAACAGCCTCTTTTCCTATAACTCCGCCATTGGATATGGTGCCAACCCGGCAGACTCTGGGACACCCGGCGGCGGTAGCGGCGGAGCAATATACAACGACGGAAACACGATGACACTGACTGTTTTAGGCACTCTGATTGAGTACAATGAAGTAAACGAACACGGCTCGGCCATTTTCTTTGTCTCCAATGATCACACCGGCGATATCGTTATCGACAATTCGGTGATCACCAACAATTCAGGTGGCTCCTGGTACCCCGTCTTCGACGGCATCTCCATGCACAGCGATACCCCGATCGCAGTGACGGATTCGATCATTGAGTCCAATTCGTAAAAATAGGTCACACCACAGAAGAATTAGCTAGGAATTGAATTACCGCCGACTTAAGTAGGAATTCAGGGGACACCATACTTAATTATTAGCCCGCAGCAACGATTAAACATTAGCTGATGCCATACACAAATTGTAAAAAATTGAATCTTCCGGCTATCTTGCAAACAATTTCGGATAGCCTATTTTTTTCAGGTTTGCCCAACTTTGCTCAAAGTTGGCGAATTTAAGATTAATCAATCTAACCTACTATATCCTCCAATTTATCCCCAGATTTGATGAAGGCACGTAGTCTAAAAAAAATATTGGCTGAAAAAAGTGTGTACATGGCCTGGCTAATCTGCAAACTGGATCTTTTAGTCTTTATTTTTCTATTTTTTCTGCTCAGGCACTAGAATGGCTTTCAGTTTATCCGTTTTGTTTATATCGCAATTTCTTCATTCTGGTACAGTATTGTTGCAATCTTTCTCTCTATGAACAAAATTCAGATTATTAATCTTATATTGTGTTACGCAACCCACACTTTGGCTGAATTATGGATTGCTATGAACCCAAAATCGCATACGATGTTTGTGGGCGTTTGATTTCAGTTACAAATATACAGACAACGGACCTAAAGGTAACAACATCTTGTATATCGAAGATTGCTAAGCCTGAAGAATCAATTTGTGAAGGGTTACGGCATCACAAACTGGCATTCACAACCGGAAATCCAGCTCACACCGACAAACCGATTGCTTTCATATCACGCCACAGGTTTCGTCGGCGATTATGTTTTTTTCGCCACCTTGAAAGTAACGTATTGTAAGCCTTTTGATTCAGTTCATGCACTGCTTTGCACCAAGAGGCATGATTGGTGTAATCTGATTTATAGGCATTTGAGGGATCGGGCACAATTAGTTGCAAGTGCTCTTTCCATACATCTATCGCAACGAGAAGACCGGGACCGGCTTTCATTTTCTTCAATCCGCTGCACCGAAAATTAGCGAGGAGGTCATCTGATGATGTTTCTTCCGGCAGTGCGGTCTTGTAAAAGACCGGATATTTTTGCTCAAGGATTTTACTGCCGGGAAAATCTGAAGTCAAACGGGCCAGCCATCGCCATTGTTTTTTGAAGATCTTTTTATCTTTCTTCAACTCCCTAAGCCAGCCGTTGAGCTTATTCAAAAACCATTCTTTTTTTTTCTTAGGGTCCAAACTCGCCTCTATCAACCAGTGAACCCAGGAATCAGAAACAGTGGGAGCGTCCATATAGCGAGAGAAGCTGCGCTCAGCCATTTCGGTTTTCCACTGATCAAAAAGCGGATCTATGGTTTTGTTTATTTCGGGGCTGATCAGACGCTTGTATTCTTTGATGGCCGCCTCACAGTCCTCCGGTAACCGAAATATGACGGCCTGCAATTGGGCGGCAGCCCCGCGCTGTAAATCGCCCAATTTTAGAGAAACCTCACTCCAAATTCGCAAAAGGTCCGCTATCTCCTCCCGACCGTCTTCTATGTAATATTCGTGCTGACCAATTAGCAGCGAAATTTCCGGGTACCATTTGCCCTTTGTTTTTCGCTCCAGGAAACTGGAAAAAGTTTTCTCCAGCCACCTTTCAGCTTCTTGAAATTCTTCCCGATTAAAAGCATCATCGACCAGCGGACGGCCATATCGCCAGTTATGGCCTAAATGCCGCCGGCAAGATTCTAAATACTTTGCTGAATCAAACCGGGATTCATAATCATGGTTGATCTGATGCCAAGGGGAATAGACATTGCTCAAATCAATCGCAGGCGCTTCGTCCTGCAAGTAAGCATAGATTTCTCGGCAAGCCTCGACAGGAAGATCTACGAAAAATTCAACGCATGTAATTCGATTCAGGTAAACCAGCTCGTATGATTCTTCAATTTCAAAAACTTTTTCGAGCAAGGTAATGCCGGCATGGGGTTCATGCTGCAAGCCCGACCATAACCACTTCAATACACATAAGGATGCATTCTTTTCAAGCTCGCAGGGTTCACCGTATTCGGCCCCCATCCATTCCGGATACGAAGAGATGCTTTCCTCGACATCTGCTAACGCGTCTACAAAGAGATCCGGATCCTCAACCGATTTATAGACGTCATCAATCAAGCCCAACATATCCCGCGCTATCGGTTCAAGATCAGAAGCGAAAAAAGAGCCATCAAAATACGGTTCCTCCCAGTGGTGATCCTGGACCGCATATTTTCCTTCTTCATTTCCGACTTCGGCAACAATTTCATGCCAATGACGCCATAGTGAATTCCAATATTCCAAAGTCCGTTTATGCGAGGCCAGGTGCCTTTCAGTTTTCCCGTCGGCCGTGGTCCGACCCTTATTTAGAATATTGTCAATGGTGACGGCCATATCCGGATCAGCCTTCTTGAAATCGTCCATTAAGCTTTCCAGATCGCCTGCTGATACAACCACTTCCAACATGCTCGCGATCTGTTCCGATGTCAGAGAATCTATCAACAGCCGACCAATTTTGATTTCTTTATCATTATGTTTAATGATCGCTCAACCTTTCCTTTAAATACGTATAAATATCAATCACCTTAAGGTTTATATGGGTGTCGCTCTGGGCGCAGTTAAAATGAATCTGGCATTTGGGACAGGCCGTAATCAGGGTTTGCGCACCGGTTTGAGCGGCTTCCTGCATCCGTTCGGTTTGAATTGCTTTTGAATGGCTAGCGCACTCCATCCAGGCACTGGTCCCGCAACAAAGCGCATTTTCACGGTTGCGCTCCATTTCTACCAGCCGGGTTTCAGGCAGCAATTGCATAAGCTGGCGGGGTGCTTCAAAAATTCCTGCCATGCGACCCAGCCGACATGGATCATGGTAGGTGACCGTTTCAGCAGAAGATGCCTGAAAGGATAAGTCGGTTCTGGGCAGTTCGCGCGCCAGAAACTCTGTCATGTGCAGCACTTCAAAAGATAGTGCTCCAAAATATTTTGGATAGTAATTTTTAAAAGTGACGTAACCTTCCGGGCAGCTGAAAAGCACCGTTTTGGCGCCGGAGGATTTAATCACTGCAAGGTTCCATTCGGCTAGCTTGCGGAAGGTGGTGTGGTCGCCGCACCACAAGGCATCGTGCCCGCAACAGCGCTCATCATTGCTGATGACCGGTTCGATTCCCATTTTATTGAGCAATGTGAGCATGCTTCGAGCTGTTTCCAGCGGAGACAGATTCAAATAGCAAAAGGTCACATCAAAAAAAGGCAGGCAGCCCACAAAATAAAAATATTGCCCGCTGTCTCTAAATACCCCGGCTTCTGGGGCCCAGTTGGTGCGCTGCTGCTTTAAGTCATGGGTTTGCAAACCAGCTATGGCTTGCAGGATACCGTGATGACTTTCCTGAGGAAAATTTCCTGCCTGGCGGGCTTGCTGCCGATGAGAACTAATGAATTCGGGGAAATCAATCTCCGCCGGACAGCGTCCGCTGCAATTGGCACAGCTTAAGCAGGCCCAGATTTCGCGACTGCTGACTAGCCCCCCGTCCGGATCCAGAACTGCCCGTTTGATGATTTGTCGCGGTGAAAACGTAGACAATTCACGGCTGATGGGACAGCTTCCGGTGCACAAGCCGCATTCCATGCAGTAGTCGATCTGTTTTTGAGTAAGAAGCATGGTTTTATCCATCAGGTACCCGTTAGTGAATGAATATTGAATATTGCAGATTGATAATTTTTAGCCACGAATTGACATGAATAAACACGAAAGTTTGCAATAGTCAAACACAGGAGCACTTGCAGTGAAAAACTTGATTTCGTGAAAATTCGTGTTAATTTGTGGCTTATTTCAAACATCGAAAATGTTACCCCCATTCAATAATCAATTCCGGTTTAGAGGGTTCTCTCCAATCTCTTTAAGTAATTGCACAAACAAACGAATTTCTTCGGCAAACGCAGCCCCTTCCGAAGCGGAAATCCACTTCAAGTGCAGACGGCGCTCATCAATCCCCAGCAGCCTGAGTAGCTCCCGGGTTTCTTCAATGACCTTCTGGCATCGAACATTACCTTCCAGGTAATGACAGTCGCCGATGTGTCAGCCGGAAACCAGGATGCCGTCGGCGCCTTGCAGAAAAGCCTTGAGCAGAAAGCCATGATTCACTCTTCCGCTGCACATGAGTCGGATCAGACGGACATTGGTCGGATATTGCATGCGGGACACTCCAGCCAGGTCTGCTCCGGCATAAGCACACCAGTTGCAAACAAAAGCTAATATTTTAGGTTCATCGGCACACATACAGAAATTGAAGATTGAATAATCAATCTCGTATCATCTCCTCAATTTGCTCATCCTTGAAATGGGATAATGAAGCAGCTCCGGTGGGGCAAACCACATTGCAAACCCCACATCCAGTGCACAGGGCTTCGGTCACCACTGCCTGTCTGCGCCCCGGTGGTATTTCTTCTACGTTGATGGCCTTAAAACAACAGGCGTTTTCGCATTCGCCGCACGCCCGGCAAAGATATGCATCCACCCGATTGATCATGCCTTCGGCCACTATTTCTTTTTTGGAGAGCACCGTAACTGCCCGTGAGACTGCACCACGGGCCTGAGCAATGCTTTCGCCGGCAAAATTCGGCCCCTGGGCCAGCCCACAGAGGTAAAGGCCCGGCGTGGAAAAATCAAGGGGCCTGAGTTTGGGGTGGGCTTCCATAAAAAAACCATCTTCATCCAGGGCCAGACGCATGACATCGGCCAGCTGCTTGCTTTCCTCGCAGGGACGGATGGCGGCACTCAAAATCAGCAGCTCTGCTTGCAGTTGAACCCGCATCTTCAGCTGGGCATCAAAAACTGAAATGGCCAGGGTATCTCCCTGGACGCCCACTTGCGGTTTATTCTCCCTTTTAAAGCGGTAAAAACGCACACCCTGCTGCCGGGCCTTCAGATAATAGGTTTCTTTCAAGCCATAGGTGCGAATGTCCCGATACAGAATTGAGATCTGAGCGTCAGGATTGATGTTTTTTAATTTCAAACTATTTTTGATGGCTGCCGTACAACAAACCCGACTGCAATAAAGATTTTCCGGCTCGCGGGAGCCGACGCATTGAATCATAGTTACGCGATTTGTGCGCCTGGCCTTTTCAGGCTCTGATACCAGCAGGGTTTCAAATTCTTTCTGCGTCATCACCGCAGGATGCTGACCATAAAGATACTCCGTGGGTTGATATTCCTGTCCTCCGGTAGCCGCCACCGCAACGCCGTGCGATATACTCCGGGATTCACCCCTAACAGAAATGGTCGAGTTAAAATTTCCGCAGCTTCCAGTTAGGGAGATTACCTGCGCTTCTTTATGAACGGTGATCAAAGGCTGGTCTTCAACTTTTTGAATAAGGTCCCGAACATACTGGGCCGGATTGGCACCGTCTTCCGTATAATAAAGGGTGCGGGCATTGCCGCCCAACACCGCGCTTTGTTCCACCAGCGTGGCTTCAAATCCCTGTTCTGCGAACGCAAGGTCCGCCGTGAGGCCGGCGAGACCGCCCCCGATCACCAGCGCGCTTTGAACAACTTTATATGAAG
>JASFJP010000252.1:0-6868 GCA_050121225.1 Desulfobacterales bacterium | reverse complement strand
GTTTGAGAACCGATAAGTCGAATTTGGATATATTTACTAGTTAATCAAAAGCAATTAGTGCTCTTCTTCGAGACTCGACTGGCAGGCATCGCAAAAAGTAGCATCCCCTAAAATCTCAATATCACAATAAGGGCAATAACATTTTTCGCCATGGGTGTGTTCATGCCCATTCTTTCGTTTGAGTTCCGGACGGGCAATACCAGCCATTTTATCCTCATAATTTTGAATCGCCAATTGCAGCGCGTCGGCACCAAGGTTGGAGCAATGAAGCTTGTTTTTGGGTAATCCCTCCAAGGCGTTAGCAACATCCTTATTGGTAATCCCTTTGGCTTCTTGAATGGTTTTACCCTTGGCAATTTCCGTCAACATGCTTGAAACTGCAATGGCAGAGCCGCAACCAAAGGTTTGGAACTTGATATCGTCGATACGATCTTCGGTCACTTTTAGATAAATCGTCATCATATCTCCGCAAAGGGGATTTCCGACTTCTCCGATACCGTCGGCATCATCAATCACACCCACATTTCTGGGATTTCGGAAGTGGTCCATAACCGTTTTGTTGTACATGCAGATCCTCCTTAAATAAAAATTGAGATGGGATAATAATAATCATTAAATGCACTCGCTCAAGGTCAATCGATTCTAAGCACCTTGGCCCCCCTGATGTCGCGTTTTTTTAGTTCGAGCAATGCTCGATTGGCGTCCTCCAATGCAAATTCCTGGACCTCCGGCCGTAATGGAATCTCCGCTGCCAGTTGCAAAAATTCTCCGACATCATTTCGGGTCACGTTAGCTACGCTTTTGATTTCTTTTTCCAGCCAAAGATGGGAGGCATAATTCAGATTAAGAAGATAGCTTTTATCCATTTCTTCTTTGCGGATCGCATTGATTACCAGGCGTCCGCCAGGTTTCAAATTATTCAACGCTTCCACGACCGGTTTCCAGGCAGGTGTCGTATCGATCACACAATCAAGATTTTCAGGTGAACGCGTTCCCGTATCACCTGCCCAGCATGCACCAAGTTCTCGAGCAAATTCTCGTTCTTTTTTGTTCCTGGCAAAAACGAAAACCGCGGTGTTTGGATAGCTATGCCGCACCATTTTCAATACAAGGTGGGCGGAAGCACCGAATCCCGTCAACCCTAAATTGAGCCCATCCCGCAGACCGGTTAACCGCATCGATCGATAGCCAATGGCCCCGGCACATAAAAGCGGTGCCGCCTGGGAATCAGAAAAGACCCCGGGAATCTCATGAGCAAAATCCTCCGCCACAGTCATAAACTCGGCGTACCCTCCGTTACGATCACGCCCGGTGGCCATAAACTGGTAACACAGATTTTCTTGACCGCTTTGGCAGTGTCTGCACTGCCCGCAGGCGGAGTGGATCCAGGCAATTCCCACTCGATCTCCATGCCTGAACCTCCTGACGCCGGAACCGGTATGAACCACCTGGCCAACGACTTGATGCCCAAGTACAACAGGTAGATGCGGCGGAGGCAATCGGCCTTCGATTTCATCGAGCTCCGTGTGGCAAACGCCGCAACGTGAGACTTTGATCAAAACTTGGTTATCATCGGGTACAGGCTCCGGCAAATCCACCAGTTTGAGCGGTTTTGGGTTCTCTCGAATTTTGCATAGATGATTGAGTAGCATGGCCTTCATCTTAGATTGACCTCCCGCATGCCTCTCATGCTATTGTTAAGCTAACGCTCCATGGTGATGTTATCATTGTACATTGACTCAAGCCTGAGTTGCTGAGATCGCCAAACATTATTATCGTTGGAAAAGGCTTCAATATTGATTTCGGTCAATTGGGCCACCATTTGGATATCTTCGGTTGCCATATCCGTGTGTCCCATTTTGGTGTGAAGAATGGCTCGGCTGTGATAAGCCACACCGTATGAAGGATTAAGCGCAATGGCACGATTAAAGTCATCAAGGGCCTTATCATTTTCCCCGAACTTTTCGAAGGCCAATCCTCGCAGATGAAAGGCTCGGGCATTTTCGGGATCCATTTCAACCACTTTGGTAAAATCGGATATGGCGTCCTGAAATTTATCCAACCTTAGAAAGGCTGCCCCCCGGCTTTTCAGCGCCAGACTAAAGTCGGGCTTAATTTTAATGGCTTCGGAAAAATGCTCGATGCTCCTAACATAGTTTTGGCTGGCAAAATCCGCCATTCCCTCCTCGAATTTTTCTTTAGAATAATTGCTATCGGACATGTTGCTTCCTCCGTTATGACTTTAAGTGGATTAATCATACGCAAGATGAATTTAGGTAAGATATTGGAACTTAATAATCCAACCGGATGGTGTCAAGAATACCCTGGTTATGACACACATCTTTGTGAGGGGCGCTCAAAAACGTGGTCTTGTTAATGAATTTGTTGAAGACCGGCACAAGGACCGGTTTCGGAAGGAAACGAATTAAGACCACCGCGTCACGGCTGTCCGCAGAGGTATTAAGCATCTGCTGCGATTTTGTTTAATGCTTTGCAATGGCGCATAAAAATCAACTTGACCAAACCTAATCGCTTGATTATTCTATAGTGCAGGGTAACTGGGTTAGCGTTGATCAGACGGTAACGTGGTTTCAAGATTTCAGTTATGCGGCCGGCAGATTTGTTTTGGCATTCGACGCAAGTTGTTGTTTCTCGCTTTTAAAATCCTTGAACCCGTCTTAGACACCCCTTTCGCTTTTCCCGGCAGCGCCTGTGTTGGGTGCAACAATCCACAATCGTTAATACAGCAAAAAATAAACAGAATCGTCTATCGCAGCGCATTTTCTAATTGCGACATATACCACCGCTGCTGTCCGAGTGTAGCGGTGTGTGCATGCTTGATCAAAACAACATGAATAAAAGCCCAAAAATCGTCACCTGGATTATAAAATCTTTACTGGTTGTCGCCGTCATGGTGATAATTGCGGCTGTTGTTGCGCCTCGCTTAACTAATCTGGAGACCGTAAAGGAGAGCATCAAAGATCGAGTTTCAAGGGATCTTGGGGGTGAGATCAAATTTCGACAAATTGAGCTTGCTTACTTTCCGCGTCCCCATTTTGTGATTCATAAAACCGAGATTGACATACCTGATGGTTTCAAGATTAAAATCCTATTACTGAAAATCTATCCTAAAATTCTACCTCTTCTCAGAGGAAGTCTGCAACCGGCAATTGTGCGGGTCGAGTACCCGGATTACTTCTTGAGGCTTCCGCAGTTGAACAATGACGCTAACCTAGCTGAAAGAAGACCAACCCTTGACGATAGCATTAAATCCGCTCTGCAAGCAGTGCGTTCACTTCCTGAATTCAAACTTCCGCGCTTAAACCTAAGAATAAAAAAGGGCAAGGTTAACCTCGTCGATCCTTTCGGACACCGTTACAAACTGAGAGAAGTGAACGGTAAATATATACGCGATGCTCGAAAATTTGAATTTTCCCTTGAATGCAAATCCAATCTCTGGGATCGAATCAGCATCAAAGCCTTACTGGATCCATCCAACTTTAAAGGGAAAGGTCGCATTCAACTATCAGAGTTTCATCCCCAAGCCTTATTTGGCTATCTTTTCCCTGACTCTGAACTGAAAATCTCCGATACCAAAGCAAATGTTAATATCAATCTTGAATCCGATCAATCCGGTCAAATTCGGGCGGATGTCAACGGTACGATCCCTTTGCTAAAAATAACCAAGGGTAAAAAGGAATTGACAATCAAAGACAACCGCATCAAGGGGTCTATTCAAATCGATGGCAAACGAGCCACAGTCGCCGTGGATGAGGTAAGTTTCGCCACCCCTCAGTTGAAGATGTCAGGAACGTTCCAAGTCGATCGGAGCAGGCAAGCACTCGATCTAAACTTGAGAGCGTCTCAAATTGCTGTGGAATCCGTCAGAGAGATGGCTCTCAAATTAGCCGATGACAATGAGTTGATCGGACAAATTTTCAATATTATCCGTGGTGGAATGGTTCCCTGGATGACCGTTCAAACGACGGGTCGAACAATCGAAGAACTAGGCCATCTGGACAACATTGTCATCCAGGGGAAAATGACCGCAGGAAAAATCTTCATCCCGGTGGCACGATTAGATCTGGTGGATGTTGAGGGCGATGCCGATATCTCAAAAGGTATTCTGCGCGGAGAAAACCTGCGAGCCCAAATGGGCAAATCGGAGGGGCGACAAGGCAAACTTGTCTTAGGCTTAACAGAAGATATTTCGCCCTTTTATTTAGATATAGATATCGACGGAGATCTGTCGCAACTCCCACCGGTTCTCAACCGGGTAGTTAATCATAAAGATTTTCTATCGGAGCTTGCCCGTCTACACGATGTCAGCGGTTCGGCTACAGGCAATCTAACCTTGAGCGATGAAAGCGGCAGTCTGAGCCCGCGGGTTGAAGTTTCGAAGGTTCATTTGAAAACAAACTACGATCGGATACCCTATCCTATTAGAATCGACGGCGGGTATTTTTTGTTTGAGGGCTCTAAAATTGCCTTCAATAATATCGCTGCCCTCATTGGCAATTCATCGATACCAAAGCTTTCCGCATTCATTGATTGGGTAAAGGAGCCTCACCTGAAAGCCGCATCCGAAACGACGGTATTCAGTCTAAATGAAGTCTATCCTTGGCTTGCGTCTTTTAGAGCACTTCGGAGATATTTAGAAAGCGTCACAACATTGAAAGGGACGGTTTCTTTACAGAATACGGATTTAAGTGGTCCGCTTTTCCAGCCTCAAAAATGGCAAGTGCAAACTCAAGGATCTGTCAGCAACGTCATTCTGAGTATAAAAAAACTACACGAACCTATAACCGTAACCGCAGGACAATTCTCCTGGCAGGGTCATCAGATCGCTTATCGAAATTTTGATGCACGTTTGGGAAAATCATCCGTTTCGCAACTCTCGGGCAACCTCAATTGGAAGAAAACCCCATTCATTGCGGGTCGATCAGGCCCGGCATTAGTCGATATTGAGGACATGACGCCTGTGCTCTCCTCGTTTGAAAATCTTTCCAAAGGCCTCAGAGAATTCAAGCCATTGACTGGAACGCTGGCACTGAAGCAGTCGAGGTTCACCAGCCCACTTTCCGGCGCGACATTGGGTCAAGTGAAATTTTCAGCCGTTATCGAAATGTTTGCGATTCTCTCCAATAGACTACCCGGGCCCCTTCGAGTCAACGCAGGTAAATTTACACTGCAAAATAACCAACTGACATTGGATCGAATCGATGCAATCTTGGGCAAATCGACGGTCACTCAGCTGGCGGCCGTTTTTGCTTGGAACAAAGAAGCCTCTCTGGCAATTAATTTCGAGTCGATGGAGCTCTTATTGGAACAAATCTATCCTCAGCTGAAGGCTATTGATGCGTTGCCACCGGCATTTAAACATATCTCAACGGCGCAAGGCGTTCTGAGGCTGCTCGATATGGATGTCAACGGTCCTCTCAAACGTCCGGCAGACTGGGAGTATCGTTCCTTCTGTGAAATGCAAAACCTGACCCTGACGTCAACATTCTTTGGCGGCCCCGTCCTTGTCCGTGAAGGTCAAATTAAGGCCAGCAGCGACATATCTTCGAACGGCTTAAATCGACACAGGTTAGAACTGGAAGTCGCAAATTTTAGCTGGGAAGAACACCAGATGACGCTATCCGGCGAAATGACCGCTTCGAAAAGACAGATCGTGCTGGATTTCGACCTGGTTGCCGACGGTCTCGTCTGGAATCAAATTGAAAATATTCTCAACCATTTCAAACAGATTCAATCTGATCCCCAAACCCAATGGTCGAACACAACTTTGCGTGGCAGTCTACGGATCAAGACGGATAAATTTTATTATAAAACAGTGGTGGTTCATCCGTTGGAAGCGGAGGTTCTGTTTAAACCGGATCTAATCGAAATCCCGGTTAAAACAGCCAATTTTTGCGGCATTTCCCTGCAAGGCTTTTTGAAGGTGTCGCAACAGACCCTTGAAATTTACTTTGTACCGGCAGCCAAGGCACAAGAATTGAATTCTAGCTTGGCCTGTATCACCGAGAAAAAGAATCTGGTGACGGGGAAATACGATTTTGACGGCGAAATCATGGCGAAAACAAAACCGGACGCATTGCGCAATGCGCTTGTGGGACATTTGTCTTTTTCCGCTGAAGAGGGTCGGATTTATCGTTTTGGTCTGCTGGCCAAGATATTTGCGATTTTGAATGTCACCGAGATTTACCGTGGAGAAGTTCCGGATTTGAGAAAGGACGGATTTGCATATCACAGCATGAAGGCCAGAGCCAGATTGCAGGGAAGTAAAATTGTTATGGAAGATTGTTCAATTGACGGCGCCTCAATGGGAATTGCATGCGAAGGTGACATCGATCTGGTCGACATGAAGATGGACTTAGTAATTTTAGTCGCTCCGTTTAAAACCGTGGATCGAATTGTTAAAGTAATCCCATTGGTCAGTGGCGTCCTCGGTGGCAAACTAATTTCGATTCCCTTTAAAGCCAAAGGAGATATAAAAGATCCGGCGGTCTATGCGCTTCCTCCATCAGCCGTCGGCTCAGGTATAATGGGAGTAATGGAGCGAACGCTGAAACTTCCGATTACTGTTTTTCAGCCCATAATGACCCAAATAAACAATAATGCCGGCAGGCGATTGGAGGACACCAAAGATCCGCCTCGGTAACTTGCAATGTGGCGTTGGCTTGCTTGACTTTTCCTTATTTTATACTCATATTCAATTTTACTAAGCCAAACAGTTTAATTTCAGTTGTGAAAAGGAGATAAGCCATGGCCTATACTTGCAAAAATTGCGGTGCGGTTGCAAATGAACCGGGGCATTTGTGTAGTCCTTGCGGAGACAAGACCAAATGCAGCTTCTGCGGTACCC
>JASFJP010000251.1:0-6868 GCA_050121225.1 Desulfobacterales bacterium | reverse complement strand
CGTCGGGCAAGGGTTAGCAGATCCTGCACTATCGCGGCGGCCCTCTCGCCCGATTTTTGAATGGTTATTATCGGTTTTCGAAGAGGGCTGGCTTCCGGCAGATCCATTAACAGCAATTCGGGATAACTGACGATACCGGAGAGGATATTGTTGAGATCATGGGCCACACCTCCGGCCAAGGTTCCGATTGCTTCCATTTTTTGGGCCCGTTGCAGTTGCGCTTGTAACTCGTCCTTTTCTTTTGCCGCGCGCTTGAGTTCAGAAATATCGTTACCGATACAAAGAATTTCTTTTAACTGGCCGTTTTCGTCGAAAATGGGTTTGTAGGTCCATGCGATTGACACCTTTTCGCCGCTTCTGAGGATCGACTCGTTTTCGCTAACCAGGGGCCTTTCAGGATCAGTTTGCAGAGAGGTTATCAGATCTTCGAAGCTCAGACGGCGGATCTCGTGATTAGGTAAGACTAAATGTTCTGCGTTTTTACCAAGGATTTCTTTTTCCGAATATCCAAAAACTCGTTGCGCGAATTCATTGAAAAATGTAATTTTGCCGCTGGTATTAATTCGCAGAATGATGCTGTTGGCATTTTCCACCAATTCACGATAATTTTTCTCACTCTGTTGGAGTTTCTCAAATGACATGGCGTTGGCAATACTGATGGCCAACTGCGAAGCTACGCCCATTAACAGATTCATGTCACTTTGCCTCAACCGTCGGCTGGTCTTGCTGTTGTCAACCGCCAAGATTCCCATTGACTCTTTTTCATAAACAATTGGCACGCAAATCAGTGACTGACTGCCGAGTCGTTTAGCAAACTCCAGGCTTCTGTGGGATAATGTGTTCTGAATTTCGCTAATATTGTTAACTAAAAAGGGCCGTTGTTCTCTTATGGCCATTACAAACACCCCTTTGGAGTCCGGTCTATCAAGATGAAACACCATATTTTTCAGTATTTCCTCTTCGTCTGGGTTTTGGCTGTATCCGGCAGAATACCGCAGAATAGTTTTTTCTTTGTTGGTCAGCATGATCATGCCGCGATCAAATTCCAAACGTTTTTCCATGACACCGGCGACCGTTTTTAGCAGCTTCTCGATATCTAGTATCTTGGACGTTGCCTGACCGATTTCCTGTACCAGCAGGGCATTGTTGTAGCGGATATTGCTCTCTACGATATTATCCTTAGCCGCCTCTTTTTGAGTTTCAACTGTGCGGGTCAACATCTTATTTTCAAGATGTTCGGTATAATAAGACAGCAGCAGAATGGAAATCGTGCAAGCCAGCGCGATAACCACCCAGGTCCCAAAAGGCAAACTGAAGATTAATCCGGCCAGAATGACAATGCTGAGCAACAGCGCATAATTGCGAATCAGCTTCCAATGGATCTTCGATGCGTTTACCCAAGTGATGACGTAACGGCAGCGATCACCTCCTTGGTGCACACATGAAGAATGATCAATGCGGGCGTAGTTATCGGTGAACAATCGTGCGATGGATTCAAACATACCGGTTCTATTCTGGCATTGATATGGTTGTTCGTTGACGCCCGCTTTGGGAATAGCGACAATTTCCACCTGATTCGATCCTATTTTTCTGGCGCTGATATCTGCGCCGCGGCTAAACAGCGCATGCACTTTTTCCATTAAGAGATAGATTGCCGTCGGGCTCATTAATCCCAGTGCATATTGTTTTCTTGCGCCCAGACCTTCTGAAGAGGTCGCAAACCGGCCGGCGTCTCTGGCAATATTTGGATTGCCCGTGCGAGTAACTAGAATATCGTGCAAGCGATCTTGCTGTTCCTGAGTAAACCAATGGGCAGGATCCTCAATTTCATACCTGGCAATTCCCGCCTCCTCGAGAATTGAATCAAGATCAACATCCGAATAATATTTTCGGAGGTACTGGGTGTAGATTTTGGTGATGCGACTGTTATATAGCGGTAATGAATCGCTCATTTGCCCTCAGCTCAAAGAGTGGCTGCCTCCCCAGGGTATAGGCCAAAATTTTTAAATTTAATAGCGCAGCTTCAATAGGAGGTGAAGAGGGACGCTAATAATGCATTCGCCCCTAATGGACTGAATTACATAACGTGGTTATCTTAAAAGCTCAAGTAAGTGACGTCGGCGTTGACGGCAACCCGCCTGGCGGACGTGTGAAACTCGCTCATAAGAGAGCGTAACAGCAAACAGGGCCTCAAGATCAATAAGACAGTGAGGCGTACACACACGTTGTGGTCTCTTGTAACGGCGCCATACTGTTTGCTGTAACGCTCCCTAATGACCTCAGACAGTCCCCCTTCCACCAGGCGGGTTGCCGTCAACGCCTATTCTAAGAGACGTCACTTGGACTTTGTAGATAACCAAATTACATAAAAAACATAAAGAACGCAATGCCTCATGTCAAGTTAGGATAAATGTCATGGTGGTACGTCTCTTCATCCTGGTTGAGAAAGATTAAAGTCTGGCAGGACGTTATGCCGCTTTGGCTGGTTTCCAAGGGAGTTATCCCACGGGACTGACGATTTCTGATGCCGGAACCAACTGGACCTCGTTTTTCAAGTCAGGCAGCATGTCTCGCAGAATCTTATACGTGACGGCATGAGCATGCCCTATTCCAACGGCATGCCCGTGGAGACGGGCTATTTTGATCAATTCCTTGATTTGTTTGCGGATAAAATCCGGTTCCTGTAGATGATCCAGAAAAACATCACGTTGCGCAAAGGGGATTTGAAACAGGCGGGCTGACGGTTTGCAGAGTGACGCGTTTGTTGTGCGGCTGTCTATAAAGAAAAGCTCCTTTTTTTTCAGGATGGTAAATATTTGATACATTTGGCTGGATTCGGCGGTCATCCTGGAGCCCATGTGATTATTAACTCCTTTTATGTTAGGCACCGCATCCAGATTTTTTTCAAGTTGATCGATAAGCTCATCCGCTGTCATGGATGTCAGCAAAGTTCCCGGGCCCGGATTGACATTGGGCCACTCAATAGGTTCCATTGGCAGATGCAGCATGGTGTCAATACCTTTGGATTGGGCCAAGCGCGCAATTTTGCTTTGATGAGGACTGTGAGGCAGAATAGAAAAGGTTATAACGATATCCAGCTGGCTGAATTTTTCGGCTATTTTGCGGTCATACCCCAAGTCATCTATGATAATGGCGACTTTGGGTAATTGGCCTGGTTTGGAGATTGGCGGCTTACTAGACTTTTTCAAAGGGGGGAGCTCTTTTTTGGGGTAAATTTCAAAGGTTGGTATTTTTGCGATCGGTTGTTTAACGGACGGGATCGATTTTGGCGGTGACGGTTTTTGGGGAGTAATTAAAAAGTGAGCTGCTACTCCTGCCAGAGCTACCAGCACGGCGAGCAAAGCTATGCCAGCAATTGCATTAACAATAGAAGATTGGAATAGTTTGCGTTTGCGTGATTTTCTGCGAGTTTTCTTTTTGCGAGTAGGTTTTCTTTTTGTCATCAAATATTATAAATCGTTGCGTTTCCGCTTTAACGCGCCCGGCAGCATTGTCAATTTAAATCTATTTCAATATAACCTATTTAACGCCAAATGGCGGTATTTCCCTGCTCAGAAAGCAGGAGAACACCGCCATTGACCTCGATCTAGAATTTCCCAACTATACGTTCTAACCTTTAAGATGTTGGAAGATTTCATATCCTGTTAGAATTTCAAGAGCACGCATCACCTGATTGTCCGAGCGCAGTGTTTCAGCATTCAAGGGACCGACCCTGAGTTCAACTTCGCGTATCCTGGATTTTTCTTTGCTTTCATCTTGAGATTCGTCCTCTACGGATTCTTCTTGATCCGGGTTGGCTTCAAGATGGTTTAGCAAATCCTTTTCTTTTAACAGCTCTTCGTTTTCCTTAATTTCTTCGGGGTCGATGATACGGTGTTTTAAAAAAATGTCCGGCTCAATGCCTTTGGCCTGAATCGAGCGGCCATTGGGGGTAAAATATCTAGCAATCGTTAATTTCAGTCCCGATCCGTCACGCAGGGTTTCCACCGTTTGAACGGAGCCTTTGCCGAATGATCTCGTACCCAGGATCAAAGCGCGTTTTTGATCTTGCAACGCGCCGGCTACAATTTCAGATGCGCTGGCGCTTCCGCCGTTAATCAAAACAACCATCGGATAACTGCGTTGAACTGAGGAAGGAGACGCACTGAAATCCTTTGTGTTTTTATCGTTGCGACCCTTAATGGACAGAATTTTTCCATCATCTAAAAAAAGGTCGGAAACTTGGATGGACTGATTCAACAGGCCACCGCCATTGTTGCGAAGATCCAAAATGAGTCCTTTCAAGGGCTCATCCGCCGATTCTAATTTTGTTAATGCTCTTTCTAGTTCGGCCGTGGTGGTGCCTGTGAAATTCGATAATCGAATATATCCATAACCTGGTTTTATTGTGATGGATTTTACGCTTTTTACAGGGATGATATCCCGAACCAGATCGAATTCAAGCGGCTTTTTGAGGCCCTCACGCAAAATCGTTACCTTCACCTTTGTCCCTTTTGGTCCTCGCATCATGTTGACCGCTTCTCGGAGATCCTTGGCGGGTTTGCCATCAACTTTAATGATACGGTCTCGGGCTTTTATACCGGCCTTATATGCCGGGGTGTCTTCAATAGGCGAAATTACGGTAACAAAACCGTCCTGCATGGTAATATGGATGCCGATACCGGTGAACTTGCCTTTTGTATCAATCTGTAAATCTTGAAACGCGTCGGGAGGCAGTAAAGAGGAATGCGGGTCCAGACTTTGGACCATTCCCTGAATCGCATTTTGAATTAATTCGTTAGTATCAACTTCATCAACGTATTCCCTCTCAATCAATTCGATAACGTCGGAAAATACTTTCAATTCTTCGTAGGCATCTTCGTTTTCCGCTGAAAGATCACGGTAAAAACCAGTACCAATTGTCCAGAAAACAACGGCTATTATCATCAGCAACCAGAGTTTTACGTGCTGTGGTTTCCTTGAGATCATTGAGTTACTCCTTTTAGTCATCTTTTTTTAACCATTTTGACGGATCCAATGGCTTTCCGTGGTGACGGACCTCGAAGTGGAGCTTTGACCCGTTCAGCGATCCACTGTCCCCCGCAGTCGCAATCACTTCTCCGGTTTCGACGTTGTCGCCCTTGGATTTAAAGGCTTCTTCCAGATGGGCGTAGACCGTATAATACTTGTTCCCATGATCCACAATGATCATATTCCCGTAACCTCTAAACCACCTGGAATAAAGTACCTCGCCTCCGAATACCGATCGAATGGGCTCACCCTTGTCAGCACTAATATCGATGCCGCTTCGAAAATTCATCACATTGTATTTGGGGTTTTTGTAGGAACCGAATAAAGAAACTATTCTACCGTTAACCGGCATCATAAGCAAGCCCTTAAAATCGTAAAATGATAATCGGGCAGCACTTTTCTCAGCCGTACCCGGTTCATCCGAGGGGATCCTGTTACTCAGCGAAATTATTTCCTGGTCCAAATCTTTGGCAGACTGTGACAATACTTCGATGGCCGCCAATTCCAGAGCCTTTTGACTGCGTATTTCCGCCAACAGCCTGGAGCGTATTGAACGTTCTTGTGTCATCAATTGGATGTGATTGTTATATTCTGCCGCGCGCAAATTTTTGTTTTCTCTATGTGATTGCAACCGAGCCAGCACCATTTTAATCTCGGCTTGCTGATTCATCAACGTGGTATAGATTTTTTCATCGTAGGCCAGGATACGTTCCAGAGCTTCTTTGCGTTGAATAAATTCATGAATTGTTTCTGCTGCAGCTAGAAGTTGAAATTGGCCCAAGCGATGCATTTTAAACAGAGCGATAAGGCGTTTTGATACATAGTCTTGATTGGTTTGGACCTGTGCTCTGAGTTTCCCGTAGGACGTGGATGCTGTGTCTATTTGATTATCCAGCTCTTTAATTTCTGCTTTTAACGCTGAAGTCCGTTTTCTGCTTTTGTTCAGCGCCAGCTCTACGTCATTAAGGCGCTCAATGATATCGGTTTCCTTACGCGAAATGGCTTCGACTTCTTCCTTGCCTTCTTCGATTTCTTGACTGAGATGTTGGGCGCGCTTTCTAACGGCGTCAATTTGGGTTTTTAAATCCTCTGCGTGCTGCTCAGAATTCCCCCCGGGTTCTGCGCCTTCGCGTTGGACAATTTTAATGAATTCGGTATTATCCGGGATGAAGCCGACGTCACCGTTGTGAAGAATCTGCAACCACCCCTGCCGGTGACTCATAATTTTCACCTCGCTACCCCGGGGAAGCGTCTTTTGCAACGTACCGTGTTCTCCGGGATCGGCCTGCACCTTGAGCTCGTCGGTTGTGACAATTCCAAATTCTTCAACTTGGTAACTGTCGAGTTCGTGTGCGCCCAAAAGCAGGCATGTCCCGAGGATTAGCAGGATAGCGATACGAGACCTGCCTGCGGCCAGAAAAGCGGCCAGTTTAATCGAAAAAGTACCCTTGGCCTTACTTGTTCTCATAAAAGTATAAAAAGCGAATATCGAATCACGAATCATTAATACCGAATTTCGAAAAAATGTATTCTGTCTATTTTATCAAAAATACTGAGCAACGCAAAACTATACTTCGAAATTCTGCAGTTCGATATTCGAAATTCTGCGGTTCGCTGTTTATTCAAGCCCAGTCATCGAAACGGTAGATTTGATCCAAATGGAGACATCGACATGCTAAGTTTCATATAGGTCATTTTTTTAACGTCATGTGTCATTATTCATTCAAAAATTGCTTCAACGAAATAAAGCATCCAAGCCAGCCGACCACCATGCTGCTTAAGATGACCACGCAAATTATTAGTGGTGAAAGAAACTGCAATTGGAAATGCCCGGTAA
>JASFJP010000250.1:0-6871 GCA_050121225.1 Desulfobacterales bacterium | reverse complement strand
ACGGGATCATTTAAAGACCCACGGTAATTTTAATCAAACCAAGGGCACGGATATGAGAAAAAGGGCTGAGTTAAATAATCTGGATTTAGGATCTCTGCAAACCTTGCATGAGAGAAAATCATTGGGGCAGTACGTTTTTGAGAGTCTCAAGCAAGCCATCGTCAGGGGCGACATTGCTCCGGGAGATTGGCTCGTGGAAAGCCATATTGCCGAAGTACTGGGGATTAGTCGCACACCGGTCAGAGAAGCCATTCACAAATTGGAGCGCGAGCGGCTGATTGAGCGTCAGCCCCGAGGTGGATTCACAGTGTTGGGCCTGAATCGGGATGATATCGAAGAAACTTTTGGAATCCGCAGTGTTCTGGAAGGGTATGCCGCCCAATTAGCAACCATTAAGCATCAGCAGAAAGAACTCAAACCCCTTGAGGAAAAGATTGAGGAATTTCAGAATTGTCTAAGCAAAAAGCGAATGGATGCGTTGCCGGGGATCAATACGGAATTTCATGATTTATTGTATGCCCTCAGCAAGAGTCCCCGATTGATTCATATGATTGCCGGTCTTAGAGATCAGATATTTCGATTTAGACAGATGATATTAAAAGATGACCAACAGGCGAAAATCAGCAATGAAGATCATAAGCAGATGCTCAATTTTATGCGCAAGCGAGATGCCGAGCGTGTAGAGAAACTCGTGCGGGATCACATTCTGAGTGGTCAGGAGTTGGTTCTTAAGGAGTTTGATAGGGATCTTTCAAAGTAGATCCTAATTAAATTAGTTGGAGAACATCAGCCAAATGACGAATAAAATTATTAAAATCCTGGTGGGCAAGCCAGGTTTGGATGGACACGATCGTGGCGCCAAGATCATCGCGCTCGCTTTGCGGGATGCCGGAATGGAGGTCATATATACTGGGCTCCATCAATCCCTCGAGCAAATTGTGCGAACCGCAATCCAAGAGGCCGTGGATGTGGTAGGTCTTAGCATTATGTCCGGGGCGCACATTCCTATTTGCCAGAGGCTTCTGGAAATGATGAAAGATGAAGGGCTTGATGATATTCCCGTGGTTGTCGGCGGCGTCATACCCAAACAGGATATTCCGAGATTGAAGCAAATGGGGGTTGAAGGGATTTTCCCCGGTGGCGCGACGTTTGATGATATTGTTTCCAGCATTCAGGCAATAGTTAGTCACCAACCACCACCAGAGGTAGTGGCTTGAGGAAGGTCCCTGGCGGCAGCCAGAGCGGTAATTCGGCATCAATACTAATTCGAATATCGAAGCACGAAGCCCGAAACAATATTGAGGTGAAAAATGGGAGTTGCAAAGTATATCAAAGATGAAAAAGATGCGATCAAAGAGGTCGTCTATCAATCCGGTATGCGTGTCAAACCGGTTTATACGCCCGAGGATCTCAAAGACATTGGATTTGACTATGAAAAAGATCTCGGAAATCCAGGAGAGTATCCCTTCACTCGCAGTCTTCATCCGCAGGGGTATCGCACGAGAGCCTGGACTACCCGGCAATATACCGGTTTCGGTACTCCCGAGGAATCGAATAGACGTTTTAAACTCATGATTTCCCATGGCCAAACCGGCTTAAATGTGGCTTTCGATCTTCCCACCCAGATGGGGTATGATTCGGATGATCCCAAAGCACTGGGGGAAGTCGGCCGGGTTGGGATGGCTGTGGATTCCCTGCGCGATTTCGAAACTGCTTTTCAGGATATCCCTCTTGACCGAATCGGTTCCGGGTTGACCATAAATGCCGTTGCCACCATCATGTTGGCCATGTATCAAACGGTAGCTGAGAAATTCGGCTATCCCAAAGAGAAGATCAGTGCCACACCCCAAAATGATATTCTCAAGGAAATGATTGGCCGGGGCGCATGGATTTATCCGGTACAAGAAGCGGTTCGCCTTGTGGGCGATAGCATTGAGTACTCAGTCAAAGAACTTCCACGCTGCAATCCTGTTAGTATATGCGGCTACCACATTCGTGAATCCGGTGCTAATCCTGCCCAGGAAATTGCGTGTGCTTTCGAGATCGCCAAAGCGTATATGGACAATGTGATCGAACGGGGGATGAATGCCGAAGACTTTGTTGGACGATTTTCCTTTAATTTGAATGTGTTTGGAAATCTTTGGGAACAAATTGCTAAATTCAGAGCAGCACGCAAACTGTGGGCTAAGATGTTAAGGGAGGAATACGGGGTTCAGGATAAGAAAAAATTGTTTCTCAGAGGTCTCTTTGGCGGCGGCGGCAGCGGCCTTACCAAAGAACAGCCTGAAAATAATATCATGCGCGGTGCGTTTTACGCTTTAGGAGCCGCTTTAAGCGGTGCCCAGACAACGGCACTGTGCTCCTTTGATGAAGCTTATACAATTCCAACGCCTCGAGCAGCACTTCTGTCACTGCGCACCCTGGAAATCATTATGGATGAAGTCGGGTTGCGCGATACCGTTGATCCGCTTGCGGGTTCTTATTTCATCGAGACCCTCACCAAACAAATGGAGGAACGAATTCTGGATGAAATGAAACAAATTCAAGAAATTGGCGGTATGGTCCATGCAGTTGCTACCGGATTTATCCAGAGAAAAGTTGCCCAACAAGCTTACGAGTATGAAAAGGGGCTACAGAACGGAGAGTATATCAAGGTCGGTGTTAATACATATACGGATGAAAATGAGGATCAGACCGATGTTGAACTGCATGAATACGCTGAAGAATGGGTTGAACACCAAATCAGAGGTCTTGAAGAACTAAGACGGACACGCGATAACCGTGAAGTTTCGCGCACATTAAAAGAATTGGAAACGGGTACGCGCGCGGGTAAAAACGTCATGCCGCTGCTGGTAGACTGTTGCCGAGCTTATGCCACGATCGGTGAAATGGCCGGTGTATTTCGTGACCTGTTCGGTGAGTGGCAAGAACCGAGTGTTTTTTGAATTTGGAATGATAATTCCGACTTTCGAATTTCATTGAGGAGGTTTTAGGTGACAAATGAAACCTACAGGTTAGGTTGTGACATCGGCGGCACATTCACCGATTTCGTCTTGGTAAACGATGAGACGGGCGAATTTCGGATCAACAAATGCCTGACGACTCCGGGAGACCCTTCGGATGCGGTAGAGCAGGGCATCCGTGATCTGCTGGAACGTACACCTGGTTTCATGCCTAAAATCAGTGAAGTCATTCACGGCACGACATTGGTCATTAATGCCATCATTGAGCGCAAAGGGGCTAAAACCGGTCTGATCACCACCCGGGGTTTTCGAGATGTGCTGGAGCTGGGTCGCGAACTCCGCTACGATGCTTATGACATTTTCGCCGAGTATCCGTTGCCACTGGTG
Source organism: Desulfobacterales bacterium (assembly GCA_050121225.1). Classification (GTDB taxonomy): domain Bacteria; phylum Desulfobacterota; class Desulfobacteria; order Desulfobacterales; family JAFDCJ01; genus JAFDCJ01. The sequence goes on along the minus strand of JASFJP010000250.1, from coordinate 3,521 downwards.
CCGCGCTATCTGCGCCACGAAGTCCCTGAACGCATTGCCAGTGATGGCCGCGTGATGGTGCCGTTGAATCCTGATGAGATTCAAAAGGTATTATTTAAATTACTTGACTTTGGCATCGAATCACTGGCTGTTTGCTTAATCAATTCTTATGAGAATCCGGTGCACGAGATGATGATTAAAAAAATCGTGAATCAAACAGCGCCGGATGTTTCCTTATCAACATCATTTGAAGTCTTGCCCCAAATTCGAGAATACGAACGGACCTGTACCACGGCAACCAATGCCTACGTTAAACCCATCACGGCCAAATATCTGACAAAGCTTTCCTCCCGTTTGGAATCCCTGGGGTTTCAGGGCAAACTTTTTATCATGCTGTCCAGTGGCGGTATTACATCCGTCGAGACCGCCCGTAATTATCCGGTAAGAATCATTGAATCCGGACCCACTGCGGCAGTGATCGCATCTCAGCATTACGGTCGAATGTTTGAGATTAAAGACATATTCTGCTTTGATATGGGGGGGACCACGGCCAAATCTTGCCTGATTCAAAAAGGACAGGCAGGTCTGGTTTCCACCTTTGAAGTCGGCCGTGTCCAGCGTTTTAAGAAAGGAAGCGGGCTGCCGATTCAGGTCCCGGTGGTGGATTTGATGGAAATCGGGGCCGGCGGCGGCAGCATTGCCAAAATGAGTAAAATGGGTCTTCTGCAGGTGGGGCCGGAAAGTGCGGGAGCCGATCCCGGTCCGGCATGTTACGGGCGCGGAGGTGAAGATCCTACGGTAACAGATGCCGATCTAATTTTGGGTTTTTTGGATCCCAACTATTTCCTGGGCGGAACCATGCCCCTTGACAAGGCAAGCGCGGAAAAAGCCACTGGAGAAAAAGTGGCCAACCCTTTAGAGACAACCCTAATTGAAGCGGCGTTTGGTATTCATGATCTGATCAATGAAACCATGGCAGCTGCGGCCAAAACCCACATTGCCGAAAAAGGCGGCAACCCAAAAATTGTAACCATATCCGCGTTTGGCGGGGCCGGGCCCGTGCATGCTTATGGCCTGGCAAAAAAAATAGGTGCATCGCGTATTCTTGTACCACCCCTGGCCGGCGTCGGATCCGCCCTGGGTTTTTTCACCGCACCGGTTGCCTTTGATCTCACCAGGAGTCACCGGGTTGCGCTGGACAACGCCGACTTTAATGAAATCGAGCGCTTGTTTCAGGAACTCGAAGGCGAAGGAGCATCCATTCTGCAACAATCCGGCAAAGACGAAGAGGTTATTTTTGAACGAACCCTGATGATGCGCTTTGTGGGACAGGGTGCTGAAACCGATCTGCCCATTGAAAGCTTACCATTCGCTCAGTGGGATAAAAAGCAAATTCGAAAACTTTTCGACGAAGCCTACAAAAAGCTATACGGCAGAACCTACTTCGAAACACCGATTGAATTTGTTACCTTCAAGGTCAGGGCCAGCCTTCCGGAGCGTCCGTTTCGAATTCCCCCGATGGAGAACAGCGAGGGTTCGCTGCAGGAATGTCTCAAAGGCGAGCGCCCGGCATTTTCGTTGATAAAAAAGAAATTTATCCCTTTTGGCGTTTACGACCGGTTTAAACTATATCCGGGGATTCATATCAAAGGTCCCGCAATTATTGAGGAGAAAGAATCAACCATCGTCATCGGAGAGGATGCCGATGCTACCGTGGACGCCTATGGGTTTGTGTGGATTAATTTAAATATGATGAATTCGTGAAAAGACGAATTCATGATTGAAAGCGATAACATTCCGGAGATCATGTGATCATGGAAGATAGACGCGGAGCACACAATGGGAGCGGAGGCCGGAAACTGAAACCACAATCAGAATTCGACCCTATCACCCTGGAGATTCTCTGGCGCCGGCTGGTTTCAATTGTTGATGAGGCCGATGCTTCTGTGGCGCGAACCGCTTTTTCCAGCCTTCTACGGGATGCCCATGATTATACCTGTATGTTTACGGACAGCCGCGGACAGGAACTGGTTCAGGGCACGTTTTGCACGCCCGGTCAAGCCGGCGCTATGGCGCTGGGCGTTAAAAACATGATCAAATCCATGCCCCTGGATGCGTATCGTCCGGGCGATGTTTTTATTGTCAATGATCCGTGGATGCTGGCCGGGCATTTAAATGATGTCTGTGTATTGAGTCCGATATTCTATCAAGATCGGCCGGTTGCGTTTACGGCCTGTGTATTTCATCACTCCGATATCGGCGGTCGGGTAGCTTCAGATAATCGTCAGGTATTTGAAGAGGGAATTTTTATTCCACCCCTTAAACTCTATGACGCGGGGATTCTCAATGAGGCTGTCTTGAATATGATCCGATGGAATGTCAGAACCCCGGAGGAAGTAACCGGTGATATTCGTTCCCAGGTGGCGGCCAACCATGTATGTGCCCAGAAAGTGATCGAAATGCTGGAAGACGAAGGGCTGGATACCTTGGATGATCTGGCTGATGAGATCATCGACCGCACTGAAAAAAGTATGCGCGCGGCCATATCTAAGATACCAGATGGTATTTATCCCTATGTCGGTGTCATCGAAGGAGCCGGTACACGAAATGATATTACGATCAAACTAACGGTGGAAGTTAAAGGCAGCAATATTCACATTGACTTTGACGGTACCTCTCCCCAGGTCGATTGGGGCGGGAACGTGGTCTACAATTTTACCTACGCCTATGTGTTCATGGGTGTCAAAAGTGCTTTTGACCCGGATATTCCCATTAATGAAGGGGCGATTCGACCGGTGAACATGACGGCCCCGGAAGGCTGTGTCGTCAATTGCAAATTTCCAGCGGCGGTTGCCGCCCGTATGCAGATCGGTCATTTTATGACTGAAATGGTTTTTAAAGCCCTGGCTGAAGCCACACCGGACAACATCATTGCTGAAAGCGGCGGAACACCTGCTCAAACCAACATTTTTTATGGTAAACGTCATGATGGTAAATCCTGGCTAACGATGATCATACGAGGGGGCGGGTTGGGAGCCAGCAGTCGCAGGGATGGCCACCATTGCGCCATATTCCCGGCAAATGGAGCCAACACCCCCGTAGAAATTTTTGAAAGCGACACACCGTTAATCGTTGAAGAACGCAGCCTTGTTTGTGATTCCGGCGGGCCCGGTAAATTGCGAGGTGGTTTAGGGCGTAAGATGATCATTCGCGTCCCCGACGATGACCAAGCGCCCGAGGGTCCAACCTCGATCGCCGTGCAGGCCGGTCGGTACCGTTATGCGCCTCAGGGTTTGTTTTCGGCAGGGGCCGGCGCCAGGGCTCAATTCTTAATCAATGAAAAACCCGGGGACCCCAGCGGGCTGACGTTATGTCGCAACGGAGATATCATCCAATTTCATAGCGCAGGGGGAGGCGGTTACGGTGACCCCCTTGAGCGGGAGCCGGATGCGGTAGTTGCAGATGTCTTCAACGGTTATGTGAGCATCGACCGCGCCCTGGAAGACTACGGGGTTGCAATTGATCCGGTTACAATGAAAGCT